>JBCBDH010000657.1:0-3713 GCA_038529855.1 Bacteroidota bacterium
CGATTCTGGGGGTATTGGTGACTTCTTCGACGGCAGGTTTGATGATTTCTTGATAGACAGCATCAAAGTCGATGGTTTTGCCGTCTAAATCTTTTTTCTTGCCATAGGGCATAATGACAAAGCAGGTCCTTTTTTCTTTCATTTTATTTGTTGGCTTAGGGCCCACCATTGGAGGGCAATCAGGCTTTTGGCGTCTTGCAATTGGTCGGATTGAAGCAGTTGTTGGACTTCTTCGATGGGGATGCGTTTGACTTGGATGTCTTCGTGCTCATCTTCCAAACCTCCACCTTCGCCTTCCTGGAATTGTTCGTCACTGACTTCTGCGTAGTAAAGCAAAATGCGCTCTGAGGAGCCACCAGGGGAGAGGTAAAAAGTAGAGATGTACTCGATTTGTTCTACCTCGTAACCAATTTCCTCCAGGATTTCCCGTCGAATGGTATTTTCGGGTGATTCCCCTTTTTCTACCATTCCAGCTACAATCTCTAATATCCATCCTGGCCCTTTCTTATAAGTGGGGTAGCGAAATTGGGAGGTAAAGATAAATTCCTTTCGATGCCGATCCAATACTAAGGCGGCGACCGAGTCGCCTCGTTCAAAATTGAGTCGTCGGACAGTATCACTCATTTTGCCATCAAAGCGTTCGAATTGCAAATTCGCTTCTTCGATCTTAAAGAAATCGTCAAAGACGCGATGGCTGTCTTTGATGTCTACTTTTTTCATAAAGGAAATATACGAGAAATGGTGGGAAATTGCTACTACACAAAATCTACATCAATAGAGTAGGGGTAGTTCATCAAATAATTTAGGGCCCGCATGATGTCAAATCCCTCAAAGACAACGCTGTAGAGCATTTCTATAATAGGGGAGTGGAGCTTGTAATGTCTGCTGAGCTGTCGCAAAATCTGTATGGTTCGCACGCCTTCCGCCAATTCGGGCATCGACTTTGTAATCTCTTCCAGGCTTTCGCCACGCCCCATTCGCATACCAAAGGTGTAATTCCTGCTGTGCTCACTAGTCGATGTAGCGATCAGATCGCCAATGCCAGCCGTTCCAATAAAAGCCTTACTATCGGCTCCCATAGCCTTACCCATATAAACCATCTCCACTAAACCGCGGGTAATCAACATCGCCTGGATATTCTTGCCCATTCCCAAACCTCCTAAGATCCCAGAACCTATGGCAATGGCATTTTTCATAGCGCCCGCAAGTTCTGCTCCCAGCATATCGTGGGTACCAAAGACGTGAAATTTCTTGCTATCCAGCACCTTTCTTCCCGCCTTGATTACTTCTGAAAAAGGACTTCCTATAACGGTAGCTGTAGGCTGACCAGCCATAATTTCTGCGGACAGATTGGGACCTGACAAACAACCAATGCGCATCACTACACTTTCCTGAACTATCACCTCGCTCATCGTATGCACATTCTTGCGCTCAATTACCGTATCCTTACTGGCTGGCTGCTCTATACTTGTCAGATCAAAGCCTTTGGTTCCGTGGATGAGCATGTGGTAAGGGCGCAGATAAGGGGCAAGGTCCTGTATCATGCTCCTAAAATGCACGGAGGGGACGATCGGAAAGATCAAATCGCAGGATTCGGCGATGGATTGTAGATTATTGGTCGCTTGGATGCGTTGAGATAGCTCAACGCCCATATGTCGATGCTCTTGATTGATTTTATATACCAATTCTTTTTTCCGCGAAAAGAGCAGCACATCTACATTGTAGGCCAATAGATTGGAGATGGCGGTTCCAAAACTTCCTGCGCCGATTACACCAATCGGTTTTTTTATTGATTGATCTGTTGAATCCAAGCTGTCGTTTTTAATCGCTGTCGATGACGCAATTTTAGGGTTTTTAATTGAACCTTCCAAACAACTCTTCGGCTGCTAAGGCGTTAATCAAATACACTGCAATCTGATCGACCTATGTTTAATGCCATCTTTGCCCAAATCATCTTGATGTTGACTTGTTTTTCCCCTGCCAATGATATCGCTCCACCAGCCCAACCAACTCAAGGACCTGGAGGGGCCGATTATCAGCACGAATCAGTCCGTCAATCCGATTTTGCCGAGGAAGAGGATGGCTATTGGCTATACGAACCTGCCGAGCCCAGACCTGAAAAAGCCCCAGTTATTGTCTTTACCCACGGCTATGGTGCCTACAATCCAATGATCTATGGCGGTTGGATCAAGCATTTAGTCCGCAAGGGAAACATTGTCATTTTTCCTCGTTATCAGAAAAACTTATGGGTGCCTGCACCTGATTTCTTTGTGGGAAATGCGGCCAAAGGGATTCGCGATGCCCTTATACAATTAGATACGGGAGATCATGTAAAGCCAGTTTTGGAAGGATTAAGTTTGGTTGGACATTCCTACGGTGGCGTCATCTCCGCTAATCTTGCCGTAAATTTCGATACTTTGGGCATTCCCAAACCAGTCAGTGTTTTTCTTTGTTCGCCTGGCTCTGGGCCATTTAGTGGAGGAGTGCTGGATAGCTATGAGGCTATGCCTTCAGATATGCAACTTCTGATGATGGTTAGTGAAAACGATCACGTTGTGGGTGACCGTCTGGCTAATCACATATTTAAGACTGCCACACAAGTTGAAAAACGCAACCTCATTCGGCAGTATGAGGATACACATGGTAAGCCCAAAATTCAGGCGGGACATAATGAGTCCTACTATCTGGATAAGGAATTGGATAGTGGCCTGCGCAATATGAGTGCTCGCCGTGCCTTAAAAGTCGCCTCCAAAGATGCGGTTGATTATTACGCCTATTGGAAATTATACGATGCTTTATTGGATTGCTCCCGCAATAGCCAATCGTGCCACATCGCTTTTGGGAATAGTCTGCAGCAGCGTTTTATGGGCTATTGGAGCGATGGAACTGCTGTACGAGAATTGGAAGTAGAAACGCCCAATACGGTACTGAGTGAGAAGCATTAAACAAAATAATATTCTTCTTTAGTCCTTTGTTTTTTTTGCCAGTCTGAATAAATCATCTATATTTAGCACATAACTGCTTTGAGAAAACGCATAAAAGACTGTCTAGGATAGTCAAAAAACAGCAGGAGCTCTTTGCTCCATTCACAAACATATTGTATGCGTTAATGCCCAATACTCATGGCAGTATTTAACCCTAAAAGTGGGCGAGTGGAGTTGGAGCCTTACACTCGTTCCGCAAAAGAAAACTTATCTTATCTTTTTGCAGTAAGCCTTACTGTTGCTTATTTCCTTTTTGCAGTAATCCTTTTGTCTCCTCGTTCAATTTCTTTGCTAAATCGTTCGATGGACGTGGTAGAAGCTTTTGATTTAATCCCTCAAAAGTCTTTTAAGGCGGTTTCTACGAAAAATTTGGCCAATCTAACTTTTCCCACTCAGTACCCCAAGCGACCCAGTAATTTATCGCCTTCGCAAGGTGCTGATGGCGAAGAAGTAATGCCAAGTGCTGAGGTAAAGATAGAGATGGCGGAGGAATTTAATCCATCAAAAGCTCAACACGAACAAGTAGAGGCTACTGCATCCATCGACGAGACGACGACTAATACTACTTCTACACAAAATATTTTGGACCTTGATCTGGAACCCAGCCTGGAAAGTAATGACCGGCTGGGTACTCTTTCTTTGTCTGAAGAATTGACAACAGACGTATCTTCGCACGAAAAAACCACTACTACAAGCCTGGCAGCCCCTCGCACATCGAACACCTCAAGT
>JBCBDH010000658.1:0-3705 GCA_038529855.1 Bacteroidota bacterium
TTCAGCAAAGGTTCCTTCCTCCAATTCTAATCCTTGACTGTTAAATCGCCAAAAGTCATGGCCGTAGTGAATAGTTCCAAAGACGCGTTCTGGCTCGTGACCTAGATATTCCATGATGTCAATTTCACCACTCTTAGGCCAAATGCCATAGGTATTGTCCGTTGGGAGCATCCAGATGGCTGGCCAGAGTCCTTGACCAAGGGGCATCTTGGCGCGTACGTCAATCCGACCATATGTCCAGTCGCCTTTGTTTTTGGTGACCATACGAGCAGAAGTATACTCATGCTGGCCCTGGTAGAAAGGAAACTCTTTCTTAGCTTCGATGACTAATTTTCCATCTCTAATGAAAGAATTTTCGCTACGGTCAGTATAGTATTCCAACTCGTTATTTCCCCAGCCACAGAGGTCTTCGCTGATGTCGCATCCATCGCCAAGATCATAGGACCATTTGCTTTCATCGATGGCTGTTCCGTCGAATTCATCGCTCCAGACCAGCTCATAATTATCTAAATTTTCAGGGAATTGACAACCAGCTACCTCTTCCACCTGTTTACATCCGAAGACGGCTGAACAGCTAAAAATCAACACTGCGAGTTTAATTTGGTTGAATGTTTTCATTTCGATCAATTATATTTTCAAAAATGGAGTTTAACAAATTTAGTACTGATTTAACAGATGATGATATTTTACCCTACATCTTGCTTACATCGGCTATATTCACCGCTACATCACCACTACATCATTTTATTTCATCTCTCTTCCTTTTTTCACGTAAAAGCCTAGTATTCAATGGTTTTACTCACAGATAAGTAATGGGAGGACTACATCATCATCAAAATTCATTTTATATTTACCTGTAAAAGCCCCCAGATGAGAACAACTACACTTTTGGCCTTCTCCCTTTTGTTTCTCCTGGCCAATGAGGCTTCAGGGCAGATTTCCAAGATTGGCTCTCCTGCAATCGTCAACTTTTCGAGGACAGATTATCAGGCAGGGACCCAAAATTGGATGATACAGCAAGATGAAAGAGGAATTCTCTACTTTGCTAACAACAAGGGGCTGCTAGAGTTTGATGGAACCAACTGGCAAACCTATCCTTTGCCCAATGGTACCATCGTGCGCTCTGTCGCCATTGCCTCAAATGGGCGTCTCTACATTGGTGGACAAGATGAAATGGGCTATTTGGAGGCGGGTACTAAGCAGGCTTATACCTACACCTCTCTAGTTGACCTTATCCCTGATACCCTTCAAAGTTTTGACGATATCTGGAAGATCTTTATTCAAGCCAATAGCATCTTCTTCTGTTCAGAACGAGCCATATTCCAATTGAGCGACGAGAAGTTACAAATCATCCGCCCCAAAGGCCAGCGTTTTGAAAACTTTTTTGAGCTGGATGGTAACATTTTGGTACAAGAGCTTGGGCAGGGCTTATTTCGCTTGCAGGGACAGACGCTCATTCCCATCCCCAATAGCGCCGTTTTTTCCGATGAGCGCATTAGTGCCATCCTCCCCCACCCCGTGCATCAGTCGCTTATCTTTACCTTCTCAAAGGGGCTATATCTGATGTCAGGAGAGCGCATTCGTCCTTGGGAGGTAGCCATCAATGATTATTTGCGTACACACCTGGCCTATTGTGTCATACAGTTGGAAAATAGGAGCTATGCCATTGGTACAGCTCGGAATGGTCTGGTCGTTATGGATCAGGCAGGTAATCCAATCAGACAGTTGAACAAAAATTTTGGCTTGCAAAATAATACGGTTTTATGCATCAAACAGGACATCCAAAAGAACCTATGGCTTGGTTTGGACAATGGGATTGACTATGCTGAAATCAATTCCCCCTTCTCCAAAATCCAAGCTGAAGAGGGCATAATGGGAACGGGCTATGTATCCATTGTTCAAACCAAGCCATAGGTTCTTTTGGATGTCCTGTTTGATGCATAAAACCGTATTATTTTGCAAGCCAAAATTTTTGTTCAACTGTCTGATTGGATTACCTGCCTGATCCATAACGACCAGACCATTCCGAGCTGTACCAATGGCATAGCTCCTATTTTCCAACTGTATGACACAATAGGCCAGGTGTGTACGCAAATAATCATTGATGGCTACCTCCCAAGGACGAATGCGCTCTCCTGACATCAGATATAGCCCCTTTGAGAAGGTAAAGATAAGCGACTGATGCACGGGGTGGGGGAGGATGGCACTAATGCGCTCATCGGAAAAAACGGCGCTATTGGGGATGGGAATGAGCGTCTGTCCCTGCAAGCGAAATAAGCCCTGCCCAAGCTCTTGTACCAAAATGTTACCATCCAGCTCAAAAAAGTTTTCAAAACGCTGGCCTTTGGGGCGGATGATTTGTAACTTCTCGTCGCTCAATTGGAATATGGCTCGTTCTGAACAGAAGAAGATGCTATTGGCTTGAATAAAGATCTTCCAGATATCGTCAAAACTTTGAAGGGTATCAGGGATAAGGTCAACTAGAGAGGTGTAGGTATAAGCCTGCTTAGTACCCGCCTCCAAATAGCCCATTTCATCTTGTCCACCAATGTAGAGACGCCCATTTGAGGCAATGGCGACAGAGCGCACGATGGTACCATTGGGCAAAGGATAGGTTTGCCAGTTGGTTCCATCAAACTCTAGCAGCCCCTTGTTGTTAGCAAAGTAGAGAATTCCTCTTTCATCTTGCTGTATCATCCAATTTTGGGTCCCTGCCTGATAATCTGTCCTCGAAAAGTTGACGATTGCAGGAGAGCCAATCTTGGAAATCTGCCCTGAAGCCTCATTGGCCAGGAGAAACAAAAGGGAGAAGGCCAAAAGTGTAGTTGTTCTCATCTGGGGGCTTTTACAGGTAAATATAAAATGAATTTTGATGATGATGTAGTCCTCCCATTACTTATCTGTGAGTAAAACCATTGAATACTAGGCTTTTACGTGAAAAAAGGAAGAGAGATGAAATAAAATGATGTAGTGGTGATGTAGCGGTGAATATAGCCGATGTAAGCAAGATGTAGGGTAAAATATCATCATCTGTTAAATCAGTACTAAATTTGTTAAACTCCATTTTTGAAAATATAATTGATCGAAATGAAAACATTCAACCAAATTAAACTCGCAGTGTTGATTTTTAGCTGTTCAGCCGTCTTCGGATGTAAACAGGTGGAAGAGGTAGCTGGTTGTCAATTCCCTGAAAATTTAGATAATTATGAGCTGGTCTGGAGCGATGAATTCGACGGAACAGCCATCGATGAAAGCAAATGGTCCTATGATCTTGGCGATGGATGCGACATCAGCGAAGACCTCTGTGGCTGGGGAAATAACGAGTTGGAATACTATACTGACCGTAGCGAAAATTCTTTCATTAGAGATGGAAAATTAGTCATCGAAGCTAAGAAAGAGTTTCCTTTCTACCAGGGCCAGCATGAGTATACTTCTGCTCGTATGGTCACCAAAAACAAAGGCGACTGGACATATGGTCGGATTGACGTACGCGCCAAGATGCCCCTTGGTCAAGGACTCTGGCCAGCCATCTGGATGCTCCCAACGGACAATACCTATGGCATTTGGCCTAAGAGTGGTGAAATTGACATCATGGAATATCTAGGTCACGAGCCAGAACGCGTCTTTGGAACTATTCACTACGGCCATGACTTTTGGCGATTTAACAGTCAAGGATTAGAATTGGAGGAAGGAACCTTTGCTGAA
>JBCBDH010000659.1:0-3685 GCA_038529855.1 Bacteroidota bacterium
CAACGTCCCGAAGGGGTAACCGGTGCGCTGTTTTTAGCTGGTCTGGTCATTGGAGGTGGCTATTTGCTTACCATCGCCATGCCAACGATTTTAGCACTGGCCCAAAATCTTATCTACCTGAGTTTGATGCTCATGGTACTCGCCGCCATTGTCTATATGGTCCTCGATCCCAAAATGCGCACCCTCGTTGGCTATATGTACAAAAGCGTCATGCGCTGGATTACGAGTATCTTTGTAACCATCGATCCCATTGGTATCCTCAAAAATTATGTTTCCGACCTGGAAAGCAATTTGCGTAAGATGAGCGAACAGATTGGTGGCCTCCGTGGCCAAATGCGCAAGCTCAAGACCCTGATGGAAGACAATAATCGCGAGATTGACAACAATATGAAGCTGGCTAGTGCCGCCAAACGCAAGGAGAATACCAAACAAATGATGCTCTCCTCCCGCAAAGCCGCTCGCCTCAAGGAAAGCAATGCCAAATACCAAAAGCTCCATAATAAAATGGAGATCATGTATCGCATTCTGACCAAGATGTACCAAAATTCGGAAATCCTTCTAGAGGATACCAAAGATCAGGTCAAACTAAAGGAACAAGAGCGCAAGGCCATCCGCGCCTCCCACTCCGCGATGAAGTCGGCTATGAGTGTCATCTCTGGTGATCCTGACAAACGCGCCATGTTTGATGCAGCGATGGAAGCGATCAATGACGATGTAGCCAATAAGGTGGGCGAAATGGAGCGTTTTATGGAAATGTCTGCCAACTTTATGGACTCCGTCGATCTACAAAATGGTGTATTTGAAGAGCAGGGACTAGAGATGTTGGAAAAATGGGAGAAAGAAAGTACCCTACTGTTGATGGGAGATACCAGCAATTTGAATGATAGTCTCGACCTCAACAGCCCTATTGCTCGCCCAGAAACGAGAGATCGGGGCAGCAGCAGCAGTTCCTACGATAATTTATTTGAGTAAATACCAAGTCCTTGTCGAAGGTGATCTATAGCTTTCGACAAGGCTTCTCCTCTTTTTTGATCAAGAGATCTTTTTGACTACTTCCAAACCCAACTCCTCCCCTTTTCTAAGCATAAATTGATAGGCTTCCTGAAAGTCATTGGGAATATCGCCATCGAGAATGGCTTCGCGAATGGCTGTTTTGATGCTCCCCACCTCTCTGGAAGGCGATATACCAAAGGTCTCCATAATCATCTCTCCCGTAATGGGTGGCTGCCAATTTCGAATGCGGTCGCTTTCTTCTACCTCCTTGAGTTTGGCCCGTACTAGTTCATAATTCTCGAGAAAACGACGAACCTTCTTGGGATTTTTAGAAGTGATATCCGCCTCGCAGAGCAACATCAAATCATCGATGTCATCCCCTGCTTCATAAAGCAAACGACGAATGGCCGAATCCGTAATATCCTCCTTGGTCAGACTAATAGGACGCAAATGCAAGCGAACCAGCTTTTGGACATATTTCATCTTGGTGTCCATTGGTAGGCGGAATTTGCGAAAAATGCGGGGCACCATGGCCGCTCCCAAAGCTTCATGACCGTGAAAAGTCCAACCGCTTTGTGGATGAAAACGCTTGGTAGGGGGTTTGGCGATATCGTGGAGAACGGCAGCCCAGCGTAACCAGGGCTTGGTGGTGTAGCGCGACAAATTATCCAGTACCTCCAAGGTATGGTAAAAATTATCTTTGTGTCCAATACCATTTTTCACCTCTACACCGTGTAAAGCAGCCATCTCAGGGAAGATGATCTGTAGTAATCCTGTATTAAAAAGGAGTTTGAAACCTATTGAGGGTTGATCAGAGAGGATGATTTTTTGTAATTCCTGGCTGATTCGCTCCTGTGAGATAATGTTGATACGATTTTTGTATTTGGAAATGGCTTGTAGCGTAGAGTCATCAATCCTAAAGCCTAGCTGAGTGGCAAAACGGATAGCACGCATCATTCGAAGCGGATCATCAGAAAAAGTCTTGCCAGGTTCCAAAGGCGTTTTGATCCGCTTTTCTTCCAAGTGCAATAAGCCATTAAAAGGATCGATGATTTCTCCAAAAGTGCTTCCATTGAGGCTCACGGCCAGAGCGTTAATTGTAAAATCGCGTCTATTCTGATCGTCTTCTAAGGTCCCCTCTTCGACAGTAGGCTTGCGGGAATCGTGGCGATAGGACTCTTTGCGGGCTCCAACAAACTCAATTTCCATGTCCTTATGCTTAATCATAGCCGTTCCAAAACGGCGATAGACCGCTACTCGGGGAATAGGACGAAGGCGAGAGGCCAAGGACTCAGCCAGTTGAATACCACTTCCCACACAGACGATGTCCATATCTTTGGAAGGACGTCCGAGCAGTCGATCTCGAACATAGCCCCCCACAACATATACTGGAAAGCCCAACTGAGTCGCGGATTGCTCGATTAAAGTAAAAATTTCTCTTTCGTGTGGCTGAATATCAAATACCAATATATCGCATACTTTTGTTAGTCAATTTGCCGTTCCCCATCGGTTTAGGAACCTGTAGCTGCCAATGGCATCATCTGGCTGTATCTCGCCTCAATTTGATCCAATACCTCAAAAATATGGGCTGGCTCGTGGCTGGTTACCAATTCCATTCTATAGGGCTTGATCCCAGGAAAAGCACGGAAATAATTGGTGTAATGCCTGCGCATTTCCAAGATACCTAATTTTACCCCTTTCCACTCAATGGAATGTTTCAAATGCTGACGGGCAGCCGCTACTCTTTCTTCAACAGTAGGTGGTGGGAGGAGTTCCCCAGTCTTGAAATAATGTTTTATTTCGCGGAATATCCAGGGATAGCCAATGCTCGCTCTACCAATCATAATCCCATCAACGCCATAACGCTCTCTGTACAATTTGGCTTTTTGTGGACTATTGATGTCGCCATTTCCGATAATGGGGATATGAATTCGTGGATTTTCTTTGATCTTTCCAATTAGGGTCCAGTCAGCCTCTCCCTTATACATCTGCTTGCGGGTACGGCCATGGATGGCCAAGGATTGAATACCAACATCTTGCAACCTTTCCGCTACCTCTTCAATGTATTTGGTATTGTCATCCCAACCCAGGCGGGTTTTAACCGTCACAGGCAATTTGGTAGACTTGACAATGGCATCTGTCAATTTGACCATGCGATCAATATCCTGAAGGATACCCGCTCCAGCCATTTTACAAACGACCTTCTTAACGGGGCAGCCATAGTTGATGTCTAGCACTTCTGGCTTAGCCTCTTCTACAATCTCTGCGGCGCGGGTCATAGAATCCAGTTTAGCTCCAAAAATTTGGATACCAATGGGGCGTTCTTCATCATAGATATCCAATTTCTGAACACTTTTGTGCGCATCGCGAATCAATCCTTCTACTGAGATAAATTCAGTGTACATCATATCACAACCCTGCTCTTTGCACAAAGCCCTAAAGGGTGGATCACTGACATCTTCCATCGGTGCCAAAAAGAGGGGAAAGTCTTCAAATTCAACGGGTCCTATCTTTACCATTTCCTCAGATTTAATGAGCTGGAATAAATCCGGCTACAAAAATACAAGGATTTGTGTATACGGGCAAATCTGATGGGGATACTTCAACAATTCTTTGTCTTCCCAAAGGGCAGATCGGCCATTGATTCTCTTTACAATTATATTGCAAATAATTTCTATAGCTGAATTAAAAG
>JBCBDH010000660.1:0-3681 GCA_038529855.1 Bacteroidota bacterium
GGTTTTGTATGTTTCTTCTGAGAAATTTACGAATCAGATCATTGAATCCATCAAGAACAACGCCGTCAACGATTTTGTCAATTTTTACCAATTAATCGACTTACTGATTGTGGATGACATCCAGTTTTTGGCCAATAAGCAAAAAACACAGGAAATTTTCTTCCACATCTTTAATCAATTGCATCAAAATGGCAAACAGATCATCCTCACCTCCGATCGTCCACCCAAGGATATGAACGGCATGGAGGAAAGACTGATCTCTCGATTCAAATGGGGCTTATCTGCCGATCTGCAGGCGCCCGATCTGGAAACCCGAATGGCCATTCTCGATGCCAAAATGAACCAGGAAGGCTTAGAGCTCCCCTACGATGTGATGGAGTTCATCAGCTATAATATCAAGAATAATATTCGCGAACTGGAAGGGGTACTCATCTCTCTGGTCGCTCAGTCCACCCTCAACCGTCGTCAAATCGACATGGATTTGGCCAAAGAAGTGATCAAAAACTTCGTTTCCCAGATGTCCAAGGAGATTACGGTGGATTTTATTCAGAAACTAGTGGCCGAGCATTTTGATGTACCAGTCGAAAAGCTCAAAGGACAGACTCGCAAACGCGGCATCGTCATCGCCCGTCAGTTGTCGATGTACCTGGCTAAGAACTTAACCAATAAATCGCTCAAGGCCATTGGAGAAAATTTTGGTGGTCGCGATCACAGCACGGTTATTTATTCCTGCAAGGCCGTTCAGGACCTGCTGGATACCGATATGATCTTTAAAGATACGGTCGCTGACCTGGAAAAGAAGATCAAAATGAGCCTCAACGAAAAATAAGTATTGATCCCGAGGCCGAACACTGTAACAACAAGATTCAATAAAAGCAAAAGCCATCCGATTTATCAGATGGCTTTTTTGTTAAATTCATTGTCAGTAATAAATTATTGATCAAATAGCATTCTCTTCAAGACAAAGGCTCACCGTCTGTTCTGCTGGACAAGTCGTCGGCTGATACACATTATTTCTATTGTGGTACCATCCACCTCCTCTGGATTTCCTCATCGACTTGCAAGAAGTACTCAATACAGACAGTAAGATTAGGGAGCAAAATAAATAGGTCATTCTTTTCATGGTCTTCCTTTTAAAAAATGAATAGAAAAAAGGGAACATAAAAACGGGGGAGCCACGAAAGGGTAGGAATTTGCTGACAAGTTGAAAATTTTCAGAAGGCGGAAAATCCTCAGAAATATTTTTTTGTGACAAGGTAAATAAAGAGAGGAAGAATTTTCCTAAGCCGTCCTCTCAAGCTCGATCTGCTCCTTCCAAGTGGTTTTTTCAATTGCTTTGTACACAAAACGGCTTTAATCGGACTTATTGATCGCTTCAAGGGCAGATTATCTGTCACAATCCAAAATGTGGCTAAGTGATTTTTTCCTGTTTTCATAGTGCAAAATTGTGTTTGGTATCCTTGTTTTTACTGATGTGATCAGCCAAAGCATCGTCACACTACCGAATTCGTTACCAATTGTAATTACTTACCAGGGAGGCGTAATTTGTATAAAGGAACAAAGCCCACGCTAATCTTCACGCCCCCCCTTCGACAGTATCCTAAAATAAATTCAACAACGATTGCTGGAACGCAATTTGCCTTCGATCTTCTATGTGAACAGAGCTCCGAGGTAAGGCTAAACATCTATGAGAAATTATGCGTAAAATTTTTACTCTTTTCCTTTTGTTGACGATTGCGGGGGTGATGAAAGCTCAAGACCCCTCCTTTTCGCAGTTTTATGCCAATCGAATTTATCTCAATCCAGCTTTTACGGGTTTGGAGCAAGGGCTCAGTTTTGCAGGGGTTTATCGGGTGCAGTGGCGCAATGTCGATGATGGCTTTCGCAGCTACATGGCATCTGTAGAATTAAAAGAACCCTTTATTCGAAGTGGCTTTGGATTGACCTTTTTTCAGGATGTTCAGGGTTTGGCGGAGCTGACTTCCACTTCCATTGGCTTATCTTATGCCTACACTATCCAAATGGACAATCACAATGTCCATGTGGGGATGCAGGCGCTCTGGAATCAAAAATCACTGGACTGGAGCAAGATCATCTTTTCCGATCAGCTCGACCCAGTATTGGGTAATGTCTACAGCACTTCGGCCATTCAAGCTCTAGAGCGTGTCTCTTTTACCGATTTTAATATTGGCGCCATCTGGCGATTCAAAGCCAATATGAAATTGGGACATCGTCGATTCAAAGAAACCCACAATAGTATTGGAATTAGTCTTCACCATGCACCTTCGCTCTTTGCGGGGACGCGGGGTAATGAGTCATTTCAAAATTTGGAGACGCGTACAGCACCCAGAATCACCTTACATGCTGGATCGATTATTCCTGCATTTGTCGTAGGGGCTGGCCGAAAGCGCATTTCCTTTTCTCCCAATATCAAATACGATATCCAAGGCGAAAATGTATTTACCCCAAGTCAGAGCTTACAGGTATTGACCTATGGCTGCTATGTCTTGTACGAGGGGGTTTACTTGGGCGCCATGTATCAAAATAAATTTTTGGCCTCTGGATTTAGGCATACCAATGCCATGATACTAACCCTTGGCGCTTATGTGGATACGGGGCGCAGAGATAGCAATACCTACTTCGTAGGCTTTAGCTATGATGCCAATGCCACAGGGGTTGGAACAAGAGCTGGAGGGGTATATGAAGTGGCCTTCCGCTGGACCATTGCCAATGCACCTACCATTTTTGGTGGAATTGGCAGGAGTCGATCCAAACAAATCTTGGATTGTCATCACTTCTTCTAAGACTCAAGACAAAAAAACGGACCTAGGTACATAGCAGAGAAAGCGAGCACAAATTATATCCTCCAAAAGCAAAGCAAAATAAAAGTCTCAAGTGTGTTGTCCCATGATCAACTTAAAAAAAACTATTGTACTCATTCTTGCCTTTCTAGGCATATTTAGCCACAATCTGCTAGCTCAGTGTGGCTTTACCATTACCAGCACTCCAAGTTGTGGAGAAACCGTCGTCGACTTTTCCGTAGATAGCCCTAGTGGCACCTATGCCTGGGATTTCGACAATGACACCAATGTGGATGCCTTTGGAACCAATGTGTCCTATATTTATCCCGCTGCTGGTATTGATATTTTTTACACCGTTGCCCTATATCGAAATGGGGTGCCTTGTCCAACACAAACGGTGCAGATATTGGCCATACCAGATGGGAGTATTGGCGTGGTGCCAGGAAGTGGAAATATGGATGGCAATCAGATTCGGGTGTGTAGCGCCATTCCTGAGGCTACTTTATCCATTTTCAACTCCTCCATGTCTTATGCCACGGATTCCCTCTATGAGATCGACTGGGGGGATGGTACGATTGAGAACCTGACGAGGGCTGAATTTTCTAATATCACTTTTCGTTCACACGACTATAATGGCTATGGTTTTTATACCTTGACGGTTCGAGTGACCAGTACGAATGGTTGTGTCAATGTTCAAACCTATGATTTTTACAATGGAGGTAACCCTTCAGTGGGATTGGAAATTCCTGGTAATACGGTAGGTCTTTGTGCCCCTGCAACCGTAGATTTTCCAGTGTCTAATACGGCTAATAATCCTGCGGGAACCATGTATAATTTATACATAGGAGGGGTGCTGATTGCTAGTTATGATCAGACCAAT
>JBCBDH010000661.1:0-3671 GCA_038529855.1 Bacteroidota bacterium
AATCCAATTTTATTCGCCTAAGTCCTAGAATAGGCTATGCAGTAATTCCCAATCTGATTGCTTCCATCAATACAAATCTTTCTCGTTCGACCTTCACTTTCGATTTTGGTCTCAATAATGAAGAAGAGAAAACAACGGCCAATACCATAGGGGCTGGTCCTGCCATCCGCTACTATCTCAATTTTGGTCCTGAGCTAGCCCTAATTGGTGAAGCGGGGGCGCTGTTTACGCGTTCGACCGTGAGAAGAGATTCAGGAGACAGAGAGGGATTTAATAGTAATTTTCTGACGGGTTCAGTGGGCTTGGCTTATTTTCTCAATCCCTATGTGAGCTTAGAAATGTTATTGAGTTATCAAAGACAAAACAATAATGTCAATACTGGTGGAAGTACTTTTGAAGATAGCGCCAATATGCTGTTGATGAATATTGGCATCCAAGTGGTGCTCCCCGCCAAAAATATAGGCGAAGACTAGAGCAATCTTAAGTCAAAAAATAATGGGCTGGCTAATTTCAGTGTTAGCCAGCCCATTTCCTTTTAGCAAATTCTATCAGGCCACAACGATGTCTTGGCGCTTGGTATGAAAGTCGTCTAATTTGAGTAAGGTGATTTGTAGAATACCTTCCTCGTATTTAGCGCTAATGGCACTCGTATCAATGTGATCGTTGAGTTCAAACTTCCGTTCAAAACCCCTTGGGCGAAATTCTCTTCTTCTCCAATTGAAAGGCTCAGCAGCTTCGTCCGCTTTTGGTTTTTCAACGGAGATGGTAAGGAGGCGATCGGCCAAAGCGATTTGGAAATCGCCTTTGCTTAGACCAGGGGCAAATAGGAAGAGTTCATAACGATCATCTAGCTCCTGTACATTGACGGGCGGATAAGCCCCATAGCGGCCACGGCCGCGGTGGCGGCGCCATTTGCGGTAGGCACCAGGTCCGTAATATTTATTTTTATGCGTGGCATAGTCCCACTTAGCAAATTGATTACACATATTTTTTTTGAATTTAGATCATTTAATAATGAATGGTTCTGGATGCTGGACTCCAGATTTGAGTCCAGCGAATCGCGCTATATATGGTTTATCGAACATAGATGTATCGAATATCCGTCAAGGGTTCGGCCATCTTACGACGTACCTCAACGAGGGGCTCCTGAAAGGAGTCGTCGAAATAGCGCTGACGATGGGGCGCATAGTCGTATCGATCATCAGCCCGCCAAAGGGCAGTTTTCACCTTTTGGACGATGTAGTAAATTCCACTCAACACGGCGGCAATCACCAAAGCGGCGATAAATACTCTTGCCAAAAAGTAAAATAAAATCAAAGCGATAGACAAGCCAAAGAAAAATCTAAAGGGTCGCATGACAACAAATTTTAAGGTGAAAAAATGTAAATCACGATGATTGCTCATGGCGATTTACTTAGCTTTCACTTAGGAAGACGAAGGAAGGAAAGGATTACTTTAAATTTTTATGATTTTTTTTACTTTTTTTGCGACCACTATTATAACACCTTGATTATCAACATTATAATCAAAGTAAATTTATTTGGGCTTGTCCCAAATCCACTAATAGCGCTGAAAGGATTTTGGAGTGGTTTAGCATTTCAAACCACTTCCTGATGAGTTGATTAAGAGATTAAGGTCTAAAAAACCGCCTGGCAAAGTGCTGCCCATCAATTTCAATGCTCAAAACCAATAGGCCGCGAAGATGCGACAGATCGACCTGTGTATTGGTCATTTCAGAGCTGGCCTCTAGTAATTGCCCGTGGATACTAAACACTTCTACCTTCATTTGGGCAAAACGATCGCTGACGACTTCAAAGCTATCATCAGTCATGCTGACGGTGTAGCTTTCTTTTTCCAATTCCTCTGTACTAGAAATATTGAAATCGAGATAATACACTTCTCTACCCACCTGAGCATCGAGATTGCTGGCGAAGTATAGTCTTTGAGATGGACTGTGGAAGCCCAGAAGAATAATGGAGTTGACTTGTAGGGAAGGCTGATTAAAGAAATAGGGGGTCAGATAAGTTCCCGTATTCATATCGACCGTGTGCAAGACGGGATCAAAGCCATTGGAGATACCCGTAGTAAAGAAGGCCAAATTGCCACTAAGGATCATATTGGACTCAAAGGGGTCCATTTCTGCCAATTCACTAGTTCCATTGGCCGTGCCATCAGAGTACAAAAGAAATTCATCGCCAAAGAAACCATCTGATACATACAAAAGCAGTTTATCCTGATAGACGATGTAGTCTAAGGCATCACCTTGAGTAAAAGAACTATTGTCCGTATTGAAAAGCAGCTCGTCCTCACTGTTGATGCCATTAAGGGTAAAATAGCCTTTACCCCCTACCCAGGCAATGGCCCGCTCATCATTGAAGTCATTCAGGCGCCTAGCCAAATTATTGGTGCTGGTGATCTTTTCCAAGGTTCCTGCCACATCATCATAAAGATAATTCCCACTCACATTTCCATCAAAGGGATCATTAATGGCAAAAAGCAATCCTTGTTTTACTGGATTGAGTCCATATACATCTGGAAAGCCAGAGGTTTCGCCTGTTGTTCCTTTCAGAACCGCTTCATTTCCTTCCACCACATACAGCTCCACCAGATCGTAGTCTACCTGAATCAGAAAAGCCACCTCATCCCCATAAGCACAATAATTATTAGCTTGCTGCTGAAACTCTGTGATGAAATTCACGCCAACAAAAATGGTTTCTAAGCTATTCCCATCAGTGCGATAAAGGGTACTATTATGGGTAAAATACAAATGGCCAGACTTGGAAATTGTCAAGCCCTGTGGAGATAAATTGGAATTGATATCCATTCCAGGGTCAAACTGCATAGTCGTCCCTACAGCCGTTCCATCCGTCGCCCACAAGGCCCCTCCATTCACTTCATCATAAGCAGAAAAATAGACCTTGCCATTAAAAGCAACAAATTGATTGGGACTGGAAGAAGCGGCCCCTTCATTAATGTCTTTCAAGATTTCCAAATTGCCATCTTCCAAAACAGCCAACTCCTCTCCCACAGTCGAATTGAGGGCAGGAAGCAATAATTGATCTCCCAAAAAAATACCTTCAAAATTAAACTCATTGATTCCCCCTTCTTCACCAGGGTTAAAATCAGTAACAAGAACAGGCGTTTGAGCAGAAAGGAAAGACGCTATAAAAAGCAGAAAACAGAAGGGAGTAAGTCTTAGGATCATGGCTTTGCGTTTTGTTGATGAAATCAGCTAAAATATTGTTACTACAATAAAGACACGAGCAAGTTACAAAAAATTAGTTTATTTGATCATATGTAGCGGAATGCGCTGACGAGCTCGCCATTACCTTAACTTCATCGATTTACTAGTCATGGGGTATGATGCTTTATCCAATGGATCACTTCAGCTTGGGTGGCTGCTTCTACAAAAGCTACTGGTCGCGCTTCCTACAGCGCTCCCGCCAACGCGCCTTAAACTCCGCTCGCTCCTCTTCTGACATGTCCATCCACTTTTGGCGCCACTCCTTCTTCTTCGCCCAATAGCCCTTTCGCTTCGCTCCCTTCCAAAAGCGCCAACGCAAACCACCAAAGAGCAAACGAGACAACACAAACAAACCAATAGCCTCCCAAAAGCTAATTGGCCGAATTTTCATCAAATTGGGCAATATCGCATTCCAAAGCAGCATGAT
>JBCBDH010000662.1:0-3662 GCA_038529855.1 Bacteroidota bacterium
AAAAAATGAAAGCGGTTGTTTGTACGGGATATGGTTCACCAGAAGTTCTTCAAATACAAGAAACGAATCTTCCTCAACCCAAGGATAAGGAGATCCTCCTAAAAATCCATGCTACATCAGCGACCTCTGGAGATGCTCGAATCAGGAGAGCTGATCCTTATATTGTTCGTTTGATTTTTGGATTTAAACGACCTAAGAATGCTGTTCTTGGCGTCGTCGTCGCAGGAGAAGTCAAAGCCATTGGAAAGTCTGTATCAAAATTTAAGGTAGGCGATCAGGTTTTTGGTTCAGCAGGAATGCAGTTTGGTGCCTATGCGGAATACGTCACTATCCCAGAAGAGGGAACATTGGCCTTAAAACCTCAACAACTGACCTACGAAGAAGCTGCAGCCATCCCATTTGGCGCATTAGCTGCTTTACATTTTTTGAGAAAAGCGAAGCTACAGGCAGGGCAAAAAGTACTCATCAACGGTGCATCTGGAGCGGTTGGAACGGCCGCTATCCAAATTGCCAAATCCTTTGATGTAGAGGTGACGGCAGTTTGTTCGAGTAGAAATTTCAGCTTGGTCAAATCACTAGGAGCGGATAAAGTCGTTGACTATACCAAGGAAGACTTTTCTAAAAGATACGAAAAATACGATGTCGTGATGGAAGCAGTAGGCAAAAGTACTGTTTCACAAGGGCTGAATGCACTCCGTCCAAAAGGTACATTATTACTAGTCTCCGCAAGTTTTGGAAAGATGTTTTACGCCCTTTTCGCTTCGATGATGAGTGGTAAAAAAATTGTAATGGGCGTTGACGAAGAAAATGCGGAAGGCATGGGCTTCCTTCGCCAGCTCCTAATGAAAGGGCAGTTAAAGCCCGTCATTGATCGTATTTATCCAATGGAAGAAGTTGTAGATGCGCATCGTTATGTGGATACTGGGCGAAAAAGTGGGAATGTAGTTCTGACCATAATATAATGTATTTTCAAAAGTGCTGTATATTGTCGGAGTGAAATGGCTCACTCCGACAAGGCCACCCGCAAATGTGCGGCTCTCTAAACAAATTAATGTTACATCGTACTAGTTCGATTTCCCTGTGACTTTTTAAGAATGAAATTGATGTTCAAGACTTAGGCAGAAACACCACCCAATACAGATTCAAGTTGCATTTCTTTTAGTATTCGATCTTGTATTGGTTGAGTAAGCTCATTGATTTTATCTGTACCCCAAGTAATCCCTACAACTGTTCTAGTTGGGCGTTTGCCGAAAGGCATATCGGCCAATTTCAAATAAGCATCAACTACCCACTGTGGATCTGGAGCATCTTCGCTTTGTAACAATTGAGCAAAGTTTTCTCCCATAGCGGTAGGAACACCTGCCAATTCACCATAAGTTTCCAGTACTTCACGGTGTGCAGGAGCTTGTCCTGAAGCTAAAAGTCCTGTACCAAATGGCCCAGGTTCCACCAATACAATATCAACACCAAAAGGTGAAACCTCATAACGCAATGCCTGAGAGTAGCCTTCTAGTGCATGTTTTGTGGCAGTATAGGTTCCGAAAAATGGCGGCGACATACGACCGACCAAAGAAGAGGTATTGATGATTAATCCAGCACCTGCTTTTCGCATAGAAGGTAAAACGGCTTGCATAACTCTGATTGCTCCATAATAATTGGTTTCCATCTGAAATCGAGCTTGTTCTACGCTAAAGGCTTCGGTAATACCCAAATACATAATACCTGCATTATTGATTAAAATATCAATATGGTCAGCTTGTACAAAGATATTCGCCATCGCTTCTTTTACGGAAGCATCACTGGTCACATCCATATCTACTACTTTGATATGGGTGGAATGCTTTTCCAGTTCTGCTTTTTTTCCTGCATTCTTGCCATCGGGCTTACGCATCGTTGCAAAAACTTGGTAGCCTTTATCGGCAAAATCTTTAGCAGCCTTTAAGCCAAATCCGCTGCTGCTTCCGGTAATGATTATATTTTTCATTTTTAAGTATCGATATTTAATTATTAAGATTCTTGTAAAGTGAGGTAGGTCAAATAACCTTCTTTCCAAGCCATTGTCATTAGCTAAGCTGTTGATCATCAATTCCTTTAAAAGGAATTGTACTTCGTTTAGGCAGTAGCATAGCCAAAGACGAGGTAATTAAGAAGTATTACTGCCTACCAAAAGGAGGCAAACACAAAACCCACAGTTCTACCGTGCTTTGAAATCTTAGGGTGATGACCAAAGAAGGGTAAGATTCCAGCTTGGTTAGCATTGGTCAACATCATCAATACTGCAACGATTCCAAAAAGAAGAGGTAAGGGGGGGGGCGCGCAGTAAGCTCAATCCCCATTCCATAAATAGCACTTATGGCAACAGCTGTAAAGCAGATAGCGCCTTGGCGTTGTTCAAAAAGCAAAACAAAAAGATAATCCTTGGCTTTTGTTTTCTTCTCTTTTGGTGCAGCTTCCAGTGCTGCATCGAGCATTGTGATATCTGTTCATCCCGTGTTAATAAATTTGAACTGTTTGGCGCTTTAAGTCCAAAAAAGGTAAGACCCAGTTGACAATCCATCGAGCTTGCATAGGGAATAATACCTCAATTGTATGAAGTGTAGCAGGGAGTATGGACAAAGCCAGTCCTAAAGTTGGAATTTGAATTTCGTTCATAATTGTTGCTTTGACTTATCCGATATTAAAACCCAAACATTCCATTATTATGGGCTAATCCTTCAGTAGGGATGGGCTGAACAACATCCCAATGCTCTACAGCTTTGCCATTTTCAAAGCGAAGTAAATCGTAAAAAACATTGGTAGTTCCGTTCCATTCACCTTCACTGACGGTAAGTACGAAATTTCCTTCGCCCAATACTTTGTGGATTTTGGTGTATTTGTACATATTGTTCTTAGAAACGAGATATTCAACCGCTTCTACAATTCCAGACAGTCCATCTTTTATTTCAGGGGTATGTTGATGATATTGCTCCGAACTGATATAATCGGTAATCTTATTTGGGTTTTTACCCATTAGAATGTCCTCCACCATAGCCTTGGCTAAGGCTTTGTTTGCTTCGGTTTTATCCAAATCTGATGCGGTCGTTGGACCGTCAGTCTGAGATCTACCACTAGCAGTTTCTTTGACCAAAGCAGTCATAGCATCCCAATGCTCGGCTACTTTGCCATTCTCATCTATGCGAATGATGTCAAAGGCTACCATTTCATCAGCACCAAATGGCTTGGCATTATGCCAAAGGTTATGCATAAACACATAGTTGCCATCTTCAAACATTCTCACGTTTTCCGCATAGGTTCCATTTTCTTTTAAAACGGGTAACAATTGGATAAATGGTTCCAATCCAGTAGGTACAAATGGATTGTGCTGTATATAATCTGCATTAGCCAGTTTACGCATGGTTTCAACATCACTTTTTGCTACAGCGCCTAAAAAAGTTCCTACGATTTCTTTATTGCTCATTGTTGAATTTTTTGGTTTAGAAAGATTGGTTGGTTCCTGATTAGTTGTTGTTGGGCTTGATCCACAGGCTGTAAGGAAGCCTAATAATAGGATTGCAAATACTTGTTTCATAATTTAAGGTTTATTGCTTTTAGTTTGCAAGCAAAAATAGATTAATTACTTTTAGTTTGCAAAATACAATTTATTTCTCAAATTACTTGCAAAC
>JBCBDH010000663.1:0-3651 GCA_038529855.1 Bacteroidota bacterium
AGCGAATAAGCACCAAAAAATAGCGCAATAATAATGGCTCCCAGTAATAGGAAGACCAATGTGGGAAGTGCGAGTATTTTTTGGACAAAAAATTTCATTAATCTTCTTTGTGTATCCCCTCAGCCAATTCTAGCGCCGCCTTAGCCGCTCTAGGACCAAAAGCAGTCAGATAATGACCGTCCATCGCAATGATACGATCATTTTTGTAGGCTGGGGTCTGATCTAGACCTACGACCTGGCTAAGTCCTTCTTTTCCATCTAGACTAGCCAGTCCACTGGTAAACATCAATATAACGTCAGGAGAGGCTTCAACTAGTGCTTCTGCTGTCAATGGCCTAAAATCGTCAAAAGACTGAATGGCATTTTGGCCACCTGCCTTTTCAATAATGGCGGAAGCAGAAGTGTTGATACCAGCTACCATAAGGCGACTGGTGCCACGGGCATATATAAACAATACCTTTGGGCGCTCCTCACTACTCGCTAGCTTACTAGCCAATTTTAAGCTGTCTTGCTCAATCTGCTTAGCCAGGCGCTCGATGTCACTTGCTTGAGTGGGTAGGTGTTTGTTAATCGCTTGGGCGGCTGTGATCGCATTATTCAAATGCGTAGCTGTTGGAATAGCCGCTATGGTAATACCTGCGTTTTCTAGCTGCTTAAATACCTCGCTCCTACCTAAAGAAGCTTCTTCCACAAAGATCAAATCGGGTTTCAATTCCAGAATGGCTTCTGCATTGAGTTGAGAGACATGGCCCAGGTTGGGCAAGCGTTCAGCCAAAGTATCTGGATAGGTACTGGTGACATCTCTGCCTACCAGTTTATCAACATGGCCCATCTCCATTAAGACCTCTGTCAAAAAGCCACTTAAACTAATGACCCTTGCACTGGGACTTGTATTGGTGGTAGGAGATTGCTCTTCAGATGAAGAAGAATGATCTTGCTGGCAAGAACTTGCCAACAAGACCAATAGGAATAAGCAGAAAAAAAATTTAGAAGCGTTGTTCATCTTATCGAATAACTAAGGGGCGAACAATAGTATCATCGTCAATCTTTAGCGTCAGATGATAGGTGCCAGAAGGCAAATCTACAGCTACATGCTGCGCATTCAAACCTTGTTGTACAGCAATGCGCTCAAACTGAACCACTTGCCCCAGCTGATTGACGATTTCCAATTCGGCTTCATCAGTAGAGGTAGTCGTATCAAAAACCAGATTGACATGATCGACTGCAGGATTAGGAAATACCTCCATTAGAGCGAGACGGGTAGAAACCTCATCAGTAGAAGTTATTGCATCCCCAACAAATGTTCTTTCCAAAGTACTAATACCTGTGGAAGAACCTTCGAAGTCGAAAAACTGAATCTTCCAAATTTTTTGATCTCTAGTTTTTACAAAATAGACGCGATCAGAAATGATGGACCAAGAGCCCTGAAAAGATTTCCAATCGTGACCTATAATATTTAGCGTGTCATTATAATCACTGACATAGTCTTCATGATTTGCCGTCATAGGGTCAACACCATCAGCCTGAACAACCTCTAGCCCTGCATTGTGCAATACACCTGTTACGAAGTATTGTACAAAGGTGTTAGGTCCAGTGCTCAATGGCGTAGCATAACGGGTAAATAGCAAATCCCAAGCAGCAGGTTCCAGATCAACAGTTGATCCACTTTCGAAAGAAAAATAAGCCAAAGACTTACCAGAAAAATCTGCCTTGGTAATGTTCTTAGTCTCTTCATTACCGCCATCCAGATCAGCATATTTCAAAGTATAAACGCCACTGATTAAAGACTCCACCATCACTTTCTTGTAACTGTTGTTTCTCAATTTGATCACATAGATCTTAGAACCATTGACATTCATCGTCTGTGGGTCGTACATCCCCCATCCTTGATCCAATTGATTGCTTACATCTGCAGGTGCATTAAAAGCACCCCCAGCCCAAGAAACCTCATCATTATAAAGCTGTGTCATTCCTGTAGTATCGACACTAGCAAAATCAGTTGAAGAAGTCAAATAAAGCGCTACAGTTGGAGCAGGTGTACCAAAAGAAAGTATGACGGCTTCGTTAACGAAAACGCCAACATCAAAGGAACCAACACCAAAGGCGATATCCCAGGTATTGTGATCATGCGAGGTTATCGCCCCATCTGCCAAATTGTAATAAGTAAAATTACTGTAACTTGCACCAACGGAGGGCATGTCAACAGCGGTCTGCCCAATCATGGACAAACTAAATAAACATATAAATAATATAGAGTAAATAAACTTCATAGAATTTGAATTTTGTAAACCTAGTTGAAACTTTCGAGTGCAAAATTATGTGGGAAATCACTAATAAGAAAGAATAACAAAGTCTATTTAGACCAAATCTAAACAATTACCTAAGATGAGTATACGCACTACCTCAAATTAGGTATACCTATCAAGTTTAACCTTTAGTACTTTTAGCTCTTTTTGTACGTTAACATAATGCTATGACTCGATTTTATCTAATTGCCTTTCTACTCTTTTTCCTTATTGGTCTCGCTTTTTATTTATTCCGACGAGCCCCCAAAAAGAAACGACTAAGCTTTAAGGATTCCTGGCGAGCTATACTCAACAATAAAGTGCGTTATTATCAGCGACTTCCTGCAGCAGAAAAATCGCGTTTTGAGCAGGAAATCCTGGACTTTTTTCAGGACTGTGACATCACTGGCGTAGATTATAAAGTGACAGATACAGATCGCCTTTTGGTAGCAAGCAGTGCCGTTATTCCCATCTTTGGTTTTAAGGATTGGCATCGTTATCCTCATCTACGAGAAGTCCTACTCTATCCCACCACTTTCAATCCAGACAGCTATGCCACCAAAGGGAAGGATCGCAATGTATTGGGGATGGTTGGCTGGGGTTATATGAATGGACAAATGATTCTCTCTGCTCAGGCTTTGCGCAATGGTTTTGAGCAAGCGGGACGATCCAATGTGGGCATTCACGAATTCGTTCATTTGCTCGATAAAATGGATGGTGCAACAGATGGACTGCCCGAGTATATACTCGAACGCCAATACACCATTCCCTGGCTGGATTTGGTGTACCAGGAAATTGAAGCCATCAAAAAAGATCGCTCTGATCTTCGAGATTATGGCGGCACGAGCGAGACGGAGTTTTTTGCCGTGGCCTCAGAGTATTTCTTTCAGCGTCCTGAGCAATTACAGCGCAAACATCCTGAGCTATTTGATATGCTAGAGGAGATTTTTCAGCAAGACCTGGCTTAGAATTCTTACTTTTTGGATCAACAATCCCCATCAATTGCTGTTTGCTTTGCAATAGAGTAGATATGAACAGAAGGGAATTTCTAAACAATGCCTGTCAATACACCGCCTATGTTGGCCTTTATTCTTTATCTAGTCTATCTATGCTTCATCAATCGGTTGATCTATCCATCCAAACACTAAGTCTAAAAAGTCATTCTGGCCAGGACATTCGCATACATGCCCTACCAACGGGAACTGTTAAAGTAAAAAAAAGCCATCGTGGATGGGGCAATATGGCCAGCATACTATTAGATTTCCGCTGGACAGAAGCGCTTCCTATTTACACCTGGGTAGTGGAACATCCAGAGGGTTTATTGGTCATTGATAGTGGAGAAAATGCCAGGGTAACAGAAAGTGAT
>JBCBDH010000664.1:0-3632 GCA_038529855.1 Bacteroidota bacterium
TGGCGATCCCTATGAAGACGGCTCCGCCTGGAATCCAGTGGGAAGAGAAACGACTTTACATGCCAAAATGGGACTGGATTGGCATATACTTTATCTATGACTTCACTATTATCGCTCTCTAAGTAAATGCTTTTAAGCTGAGCGACGATGGCGCGATTGAGGACGATATTTTCTTCATTTTCGTAAATGAGTTCTACACCAGTATCGTCTTTCCCCGCTTTGAATGTGGTGCCTTCTTGTAGTAAGAAGTCTTCCAGGTTTTTAGCCAATTCAAAAATAAGGTGGACGCGATCGGGTTCAGCGGCTCGCTTACTGAGCTTTAGGACTTCTTTGTAATAGAAATCCAAATGGGCTTTATTCAACCCATTGAGTTGATCTTGTGCGGATTGAAAGAGTTTTAGGAAAGTGACAAACAGGGCGATATGCGGCTGATGCTCATCAAAATTCGCCAGGCGGTCTTCCAAATATCGATTGGCGCTTTGGATAATTTGAAGTAGCGCACTATAAAAAATATTAAAGAGGTTTTGAAGCTTATCTATGTTGGCTTCCACCTTATTTTGTTGGCTCTCTGAGCCGCTGGGCTGTACGGTGATAATACTGTCATCTACACTGATCCCATTTAATATACTTTGATCTAAACCCCAGGTATCATTAAAAAAGACTGAATAATCATTGACAGGGCTGGGATTATTTTTTTCATAGGGAATCAGCATTTCCTTCAGGGCAGTGGCTAAGTTTTCTCGAATCTGTTTGCTGATTTCTATAGATAATGGCTCATGGTCTAATCGCTTGTAAAAGGATTGAGTGAGGGCAGCGATTTTGTAAATAGGATTTAGAACCTTATTGAGTACGACTAGATCGACAGTACTTGCTGTGGCGATGCCTTCTTCTTCGTATAGGTTTTCCGCGGTTTTGTAGTTTTCAAAAATGGGTTGGTTTTCTGTAGTGGCGATAATGGCCAGCATGGTGGTATCGTCTGACTCAAAGAAGGCTTGCCAGTCGCCATAGACGCTGTTATGGCCATCGTAATAATTCAGTAGGCGGGCAAACTGATAGGCGAAGGCAATCAAATCTGCAGGGGAGCGCTCGTCGATCTTAAAATAAGCGGGATCGAGAGCGGCCAAGATTCGTTGGGCCTGGCTGGTGCCATTGTGGATGAGGGGGTGTATCGTCTCGCAGCAGTTGCTCATTATTAGATATTTGTACCTTCTTTGATATAATAGGGGAAGACATAGTTAAAGCGGGAATTGGTCGCCCGTACTTTGTAGGTGACGTTGATCTCGATTCGTCCTTCTAGTAAGTTATCTGTATCCAGGTTTACTTTTTCAGCATCGATTCTCGGTTCGTAAAGGATGATGGCAGTTTTGACCAAATCCTTGAGATAGGCCAGTTTGCCATTGTCCATTGACTCGAACAAAAAGACGCTTAAGTCGCAACCATATTCAGGCTGCATGACCCGCTCGCCAAGACTAGTGGATAGCAAAATGGCCAAACTGCTGTTGATGTCCTCCAAATCGGTCGTCATCTCCACCGTTCCAGCTGATTTGTTAAAAGTAGGAGGGAAACTCCATCCTCTACCAAGAAATGATCTATTGTCTTCCATGATTATTATTTATCATTAGCCGCCAATCATAACGGTTGGTTCGCCTACAGCTGCTCCTGCGCCACAAAGGCAAACATCAGAGGTGCGCAGCGCAGGCTTACCACCAATCAATACTGTCATGCTTCCTATGGGAAAGGCAGAAGCCGTTAAGGGATGCGTATTGGGAGGCAGTGCGCAAATGTGCATATCGCCTGCTACTGCAGCAGGCATACCACCAATCAGGACGGTAGGAACCCCTGGTCCAGTGATGGTTCCACCATGGGTGGAGGTATCGGTAACTCTTGCTGCTGGAGGCATAGTTTTGACTTTGCTTGAAGTTGCTTAGCGGCAACTTGTATTTAATTAATTTGTACTAATGATCCTTTGATCGTTGCGGTGGCTGAAGAAGTGAGTTCTGCACCAGCACCGCCATCTGCCACTAAATTGGCACTAGCAGCGATATTGACATTGGTGCCTTCGATATTGACATCGCCAGCGGCTTTCAGGTTGATATCGCCAGGGCTATCCAATAGCATTCCATCAGAGGTGAGTTCGATCTTATTGCCGTTTTCATCTTCGATAAAAATGCCGCCGTCTTCTTCGCTGAGTTTAAGGCTATTGCCACTTTCTGTATTGATGGTAATGACCTTAGTATCGTCATTGAAAAGCAATTGCATGGCTCCTTTGGTAATAATTCCCTTTTCAAAATTATCGTCCGTCGCCTCTAGTGGGGCTGGCCATTTATTGCTGTGTAAGGCACCGAGAATAACGGCATCGCGTGGGTCGTCATTGATAAAGCCCAAAAGCACTTCATCGTCGATTTCAGGGCGAAAGAGCATACCTCTTTCCTCACCAGCAAATACATTGCAGAGCCTCGCCCAAATACCCTGTGATTCTCCACCTTCTTCTTGTGCGATGTAGGGGACGCGAACCAAAATCCGATGAAAACCCTCCTGCTCATCTCCTTCAATTTGGCTTACAATGCCCACATGCAAACCATTGATAGCTGGCAACACACCTCCTGCTGGTTTGGCATTGATATCGGGGCGATGGCAGAATAATTCGCTGGATAGGCCCAATTGCAGATTCGTGGTCCAACGCCCGCCAATGATGTGGTGGCGCACTCCTCCGACAAAAGCGGTTCCATTAAAGCGATCGCCAAATCCCTCTAATTTGACCAAGCCGCCTGCTTTGAAGTTGTAATCTCCATTTACAGAGGCCCGTCCAATAATTTTACTCAGTCGGCTACGCATCAGACGGGCAGAGGCCCAAAGACGTAGTTCATCGGTCTCCAAATCGCCAGCATGATACAAGTCATTAGCATCGTCGTGAAGCACATCGGCCAAATCGCTGGCCGCAAAATTGCCCAGCTCTTCAAAACCTGGCTCTTCAGCTTCCTCTGAAATTAGGTCTTGATTGATGTAATCCCAGGTCGTCGCACGTACACCAGCCAATTGATGTTCTGCATTCATCTCCGCTTCAAACTCGATGACATTATTGCCGTATTCGAGACTGATGTCGAGGTCTTCTGCTGATTCGGGTTTAAACATTCGGACGGTATTGTCCTCTGTCACAGCGAGTAATCCATTGACTTCTGCACGGGACAGGATAAAATCCCAGTCGGTGGAGTGGTATTGGACTACTTCTTTGTGTTCGTATTCGGTGGCTTCAATATCTGGCGTCAGCCCATAGTTATTGACCAGGGTTTCGATGATATCGCTGTCTTTGACTTCGTTGTAATAGGTACTTTTTCGACGAGCACACATTTTGACTGACTCATCCTTACATTCGACGACCAGCATAGCTCTTTGGCTGCCAATGGCTTTAATACCGTGTTTGACGATGATGCCTTCAAAAATGCTTTCTTCTTCCGAATTATAACCAACATTAATGGTAATGCTGTTTCCAGGAACAAAATCATCTGAACTGCTGGAGGCGAATTCCTGTAGGGCGGGATTGCCGTCTTCCAGTAGTATCCTTGCCCAGGAGATGGATGGCAGCCATAGCGTACGCTCTATCAGCGTCCAACGCGAGGTCAACCGCATCTCCT
>JBCBDH010000665.1:0-3630 GCA_038529855.1 Bacteroidota bacterium
TCACAGGAAAAATACCCTTACTCGTAATATTGTCCCAACTCAATAAATGAATGATGGTTTTTACCCCAGCCTCTTTGGCAGCATAGAGAAATTTAGCTTCCAAAAAATTGATGGGATAAGTAGAAACCAGGGCTTTGGGCTGAATGTGAGCGATCCAATCAGCAGCCTTTTTAGAAACTAAATGCTTACTTTCCGTTTCTTTAAACCGACGGCGAATACCTGGAAAGAAGGGAATCAACAAATGAATCAAATAGTAGTAAAAAGGACGAATCCGTTTCCAGGGATGTTTGGACTTGCTGTACCAAATACTGTAAAGGTGCTTCTCCCAAAAAACGGGATTGCTTCGCAAATTCTCCAAATAATACACCCGTTTAAAACCATAATCATCATCCCAAATCGTTTGCTTGATGTCAGGGTCGACCACCCAAATTCGAGGATGCTTTTTGAGCTCCGCCAAATTGCCATCCTCTGCATCTGGACTAATGATCACAATTCTTTTTCCCTCCTCCGCCAATCGCAAAATCAAACCTGTCTGCAACAACATTCGAGCTGCAAATCCATGGGAGATGACATAACAAAGATCGATATGGGAAAAAGTTTCGGTCATATCATTGGTTTAAATGGGTATTTACGTATTGCTCCGCAGCTTCCCAATCTTCCATCGTATCAATATTGATATTGGGAGAATGGGCCATGACAAAACGATTGATACTTTGCCCATACAGCGAATGTTCTTTTAAGATCACACCACTATTACTGATGTATACCGACCCGTCGCGATGATAAGCTGGTGGTAAATCCTGCCGTCGACTAATGAGAGGATCGCTTATGGCCTTTTCTAAATACCCCGTCTCTACATTTTCCTTGTAAACCCAATGCGGATGATAAACATGAGGCACCTCCCGTACAGAAATCAAACTATCAGTCACATCATCTACAAAAAGCTGAACGGCCGCTGTTAAATCTCTGGCATCGCGAAAGGGCACCGTTGGCTGAAGCAAACAAACTGCTTCGTAAAGCTCGCCATGATCCAAAAAGAATTGCAAAGCGTGAACCACCGTATCAATGGTGGGTGATTTGTCACTAGCTAGTTTGGCCGGACGCATAAAAGGAACATTCGCTCCCGCTTCCCGACTAATCTGGGCAATTTCTTCATCATCCGTCGAGACCACTACCTGCTCTATCAAGGGACAAGCCAAACCACTCGCAATAGAGTAATTGATCAAGGGCTGCCCACCCAATAATTTAATATTTTTCCGGGGAACACCTTTTGAGCCTCCCCTGGCTGGTATGAGTCCTAATACACGCATCTAGAAAAAGTCGCTCCCAAGTAAATTGTATTTGCCCAATCGCTCTTCCACCAACTCAATCGTCGTCACATCTCCTTCCCTGTCCCAATAGATGTCGTAATTCCGTCGAAGATTATTTTGAAGAAAACGGGCATTATTAGTCCGACCGTCGATCAAGACAAAAGTCCCTGGTAAAAGGATGGATTCCATCAGTAGCAAGTCACCCGACATTACGGTGCGCTCCATACACTGAAAACTCATACCATTGATACTGCCCTCTACCGTTTGGGGATCAGGACCATCGAGATAAATAAAGTCGGGAACAATGTCGGGCAAGTTTTTGTAAAAATGACAAATCTGCCCATTGTGGGTTCCAATCTCAACTCGGCTGTATTGAAAATTTACAAAGGGTTTGAGTTCCTCGGGCATTCGAGCCTCTGAGGTAGATAACCAATGCTTTGACGAATCAACAGAAAAACATTGAAACTGAAAGCGATTGCGAATCTTGGGCTGTGGATCGAGCGCTAGCCAATCCGCTCTATTTTTTTTCAGGGCATCAGCAATCACAATCGTTGAATACCCCACCCCAAATTCCAATACCGTAAAACACTTCCGCTCGCGAATCAGCTGATGCAAACGCACCAAATCGCTCTTGTCGACGGGAATGGCCACCATAGTCGCTCCATTTACGCTATCGTAAACACCGCGATCATCTTTTGTGCTGGCCTGCTGAAAATATTGATCCAAATCTTCGGCCTGCCAATAATCTTGTATAGCTGAGGTATCCATACTGCCCATTTAATAATTCAAAATTTTGTGAAAAGTAAGCGGTCTTTGGGCGAGAAGATCAGCAATTTGCTGCCCAGCATCTCCCCCACCATAAGTACGGTCTTGTCCATAAGGCCCATGCGCCACCTGCCGCTCAATCGCCTGCTGAATCGCTTTTCGATCATAATCCACATCTATGACATTTGGCCCACGCTCCCGACCATTTTGCCGAGACCCAATGTTCACCACTGGAATACCGAGATAAGCACATTCCCGAATCCCCACGCTGGAATTTCCAATCAAACAAAGACTGTTTTTAAGGAATTTGAGAAAATCGGTTGGCGCCATATTCTTAAAAAAGTGAATCAAAGTTGGCCGTTCGTTTTCCCGAAAAGAACGAATCGCATTCGACGTTCCATCCGAACCCGCATCCACATTAGGCCAAAACCAAAAAGTGGTCAATTGCAAGGCGTGAATCGCTGCCAAAGTTTCTTTTACCTGCAAACGCGATTGCTCATATTCATTCGTCACTGGATGCTGCATGACAATCAAATAGCCTTTGGAAAAATCGGGATGTGTTCCAACGCCACCATAGCGCTCATAGGGATCAAAATCCAGTTTTCCATCTTCGTGAATCAAATGCGCTAAATCAATCGAGGGGCAGCCTGTCAGAAAAACCCGATCTTCCCGTTCCCCCATTTTAATGACGCGTTCGCGAGCCTTGGCAGAAGCCACAAAATGGAGGTCTGATAATTTGGTCACCGCATGGCGAACTTTTTCATCAATATTCCCCGTCACTTCCCCACCCTGTATATGCACGAGCGGGATATTGAGATAAGAAGCAGCAATAGCCGTTGACATGGTTTCAAAACGATCTGCTACAGTCACAACTGCATCTGGCTGAAGATTCTCAAAAACATTGGTTAATTCGATGATTCCCAGCCCAGTGGTTTTAGACTGTGCCGCCAAATTTCCTCCTTCCAATACATTAAACACCTTAGCCGCAATCTCAAAACCATCCCTTTCAATATACTGTACAGCCGTTCCATATCGCCCCAATAAAGCGGAAGCAGCCACCACCAATTGCAATTCCAGTTGGGGATGGTCGGCAATAGCCCGAAGGGCCGATTTGATTCGACTATAGCTAGGGCGAGCCGTTACGACGACACAGATTTTTCTTTTGGCATTCATTCGATTAAATCCTCTTCCGTCAAAAAATCGTATTTCGATTTGGGATGTTTGAGTGAGCGACCAATGACCGAGCGAAATTGATGGGCAGCAATGCCTTTTTGGGCGGGCTTTTTAGCCTCTAGATCATCAAAATGCAATGCATGACCCGCTGGTAAATCTTTATTCACCGCCAAGGTCTTCTCAAATATCTTTTTTAAATCAGTATAAGGGCTAAGGTCGTTTTTGTCGATGGGATGAGCTAGGGCCGTTTCTAAATACCGAACCGCGCGAACCAGCTCGGCAATTTCATCAATGGTCAGTGAAGAGGAGGCATCTGGCCCAAATAAGCGTCGATCAAATACCGCATGAAACTCCAATATGGAAGCACCTAAAGCGACAGCAG
>JBCBDH010000666.1:0-3629 GCA_038529855.1 Bacteroidota bacterium
ATTTAATTGGGAACCTATCCCATTTGATCAGATTGTACTGGATTTGTAAAGGCGCTGATCAATAGACATTGACCATAACAGCCTCATGGCTTATCTACCTTGCCTCCAATACCGCTTTGATAGAGGTAGCCGTATCCAAAACCATCTGATCAAATGGGATAGGTTCCCAATTAAATACATCCTTTGTCTTCGAAATATCGCCTACATATTTTTTACCTAGATAGGGTAAAATACCCTTCATTTCATTACTGAAAAGCGCCAGAATTTTGACCATAAAATTTGGAACAACGCCAGTACCCACCTCTGGATAGCCATTTGATTTTAACAACTGGGTAATCGCTGTATAAGCATAAGCTTTTTCCGTAGCCACAATAAATCGCTCATTGGCTGCCTGTTTATTTTCCAGCGCTGCAATATGAATTTTGGCCACATCCCTCACATCTGACATGTTAATACTCGCATGGATCATCTGCTTGGCCTCCCCTGTCAAAACTCGCTTGAAAAAAGACATAGACTCACCAGATAGATTATCTGAAAGCGTGGGGCCATAGACAGGGCCAGGGTGTATCGTCACCAATTCCATAGCTTTATCCTTTACAAATTCCCATGCCTTCTTTTCTGCCAGCGTCTTACTTTTCAGATAGGCCGTTATATTTTTGGCATTTATATCCGTCCAACTTTCTTGGTTGATGTTTTGATCTCCTGTCAAATCGCCAAGCATAGCCACCATAGAAGAAGTCAACACCACGCGACCAATACCAGCCCTATGTGCTGCCTTCAAAGCCCTCAAAGTACCCTCAACCGCAGGTTTGATGAGCTCGTTTTCATTTTTGGGAACTTTAGAAAAGAATGGAGAGGCTACATGCATGACTAAATCACAATCAGCCACTGCTTCGTCCCAACCTTCGTCTTTTAACAGATTAAGTTCACAAAACGCTAGATCGTCTATCGCATCCACATGCGGCTTAATTGACTGGGCGACGGCTGTTGCCTTTGCCAGGTTTCTAACAGAACCCTTGACTGCATAGCCACTATTTAGTAATTTAACCGCACAATGTCTTCCAATAAATCCTGAAATACCTGTTAATAGTACTTTCTTCATTTGATTTAAATTTTTACTTTTGGTTTGAAAGCGAAATGTGTTTTACTTCTGATTTGAACGTAAAGATATTATAAAAGCCTCCCCAATGCACAATCAAGAAGAACTCATCGAAATCTATCGCATTCAAAATACCATGCTTGATAAGATTATCGATCGAAAAACCAATACCAATAGATTCTTTCTTTCCATTATATCAGGCATCACCGTTTTTTTCATGTTCTACTCTGAAAAGAGATTAAAAGGAAAAATAGAATTAAGCCCAGACTACATCTACCTAATTATAGGAATCATTGGATTGACACTATGCATCACTTGGTGGATGAAAAGCAAGATGTTCAAAATCATCAGCGATGCCAAGCTCCATACGCTTTATGAAATAGAGAAAAAACTAAGCTTCCCTTTTTTGATCAATGAAAAAGCTTTCTTGGATGAGAATTACAACCATCGTCTGATTGATAAAAACGAACTCCTTTTACCCATTCTCATGTCCACACCATTTATCTGTCTGGTGGTTTATGCCATGTATTCCATTCTTCTGTGAGTGGAGAAAAGACAATCTAGTTTTACCCCAATGATCAACATGAAACAACAAGGATATACAAGCTCAATTTTACCCATCCTATTCCTTCTACTCCTCGTAGGCTGTAAAGAAAAACCAGCATTTACAACTATTGACCCCATAAGTTTTCCCTACAAATTTAAGTCAGAAATCCAGCAGCAATTGAAGGAAAACTCAGAACCCTGGAAATACCAACTCGCTGCTTGGGATTATTCCAATATAGGGGAGTATACTCAAACGCTCATCACTTGGGATCAAGATAATCGTCCACTTCAAGAGTTTGATTCATTGGCCTTCCTTCATTTCACCAGATCATACCAAGCTCAAAATGCCTTAGATTACATTTCAAAAATTGCTGATACCTCAAAAATTGTGATCATCAATGAGGCACATCATCAAGCACTTCACAGGGTTTTTACGACTGCCTTATTGATTGAGCTTTACGATAAAGGTTTTCGATATTTGGGCTTAGAAACCCTTGACCACAGCGACCCTGAAATCAATCAACGCAAATACCCTATTTATTCTAGTGGGACCTATTCCATGGAACCTCAATTTGGCAACTTGATCAGAAAAGCGCTGGAAATTGGATATACGTTATTCCCCTATGAATCTGATGGAAATGGAAGAGACAGAGAAATAGGCCAGGCCAGAAATATACAAGAGCAACTGAACAAAGACCCTTCAGGTAAATTTTTAATCCACTGCGGTTTTGCCCATGCGGCAGAAGGGGAGTATAAAACTTGGGGAAAAGCAATGGCTGGGAGGGTTCATGAATTTACTGGAATTGATCCTGTAACGATCAATCAAACGGAGTTTACGGAGCGAAGTTCAGCTGAATTGAGTCATCCGCTTTTGCAGCAGCTAGATATTACAGCAGCCAGCGTCTTTGTGGATACTCTTGGACATTCTTTTAAACATCCCACCCAAGCCACATGGTTTGATATTATGCTTTTTCACCCAAAAACAAAGATGGAAGCTGGAAGACCCAAATGGCTTTTCCAGAATAACAAGCAGAAAGTGGTATTGGACTTAACACAAATCAAGATAGATTTTCCAGTCTTGGTATTAGCCTTTAAAGAAAAGGAAGACTTAAAACAGGCCATTCCCTTTGATATTGTACATCTTGAAAACAGCATTGATGAAGTGGTCCTTGCTTTGGAAAAGGGTAAATATACAATCATCATTCAAAATCAAGAGGAAGATACCAGATTGACTTCTATTAGCGTAAAATAAATTTCTTTGGGCTAACACCTAAGGGCTGTAATAAAGTAGTTTATGTTATTTGATCTTGAGGCCAAATCCCAAGAAATGCTTTAAATTTAAATGCGATGAAAAAAACAGTGGTACATTTTGAAATAGGCTGTAGCGATATAAAGCAAGCAGCTGCGTTTTACCAATCCGTCTTTGATTGGAATTTAATACAGCAGGGAAATGCTGCGATAATCGACACTGGACATGAAGCGGCATTAAGCGGACATCTCAATCAATTGGGCCCCAATGAACCTCAAAATTATGTCACGGTTTATATAGAAACAGATTCCCTTCATGCGGATTTAAAGATGATTGAGACCAAGGGTGGAAAAATACTTGTCCATCCAGTCAAACTTCCTGATGGAAGAGCATTTGCCTGGTTTGAAGATGTGGCAGGGAATAAGATGGGGCTTATTACGGGTTGATTTCTTGTGGTATTTCATGGTTTAGGGAATGTTTTATACCCGCTATTGGGGTCTAAATACTTTTACTCTTCTGATGATGCTCAGAGAAGAGAGGAGAATTTGTATATTTAGCTTATCAGAAAATACTTTGCGATAGTAGGTTAAGGTCTTATCTAGTTGATCAAAAACTAAATAGCACCATGAGAATAGCTTTACTCCTACTAATTGGCATACACGGAATCATCCACTTATTTGGATTCCTAAAAGCATTTTCTGATAAGCTAAATATACAAATTCTCCTCTCTTCTCT
>JBCBDH010000667.1:0-3628 GCA_038529855.1 Bacteroidota bacterium
AAAAAAGTGGAAAAGGGTATACCAATGGTTTTGTTCCTCAGTGGGAAGGGCTTTGATCTTTGGGTTGAGGAATTGTCCGAACTGGTCATCGGGTAGTTCACAAGGAGCGACTCTTCCTGGTTGAATAGCTGAATCGAATAATAATTTTTTTATTTTGCTTGTGATCTTTTCCTTACTAAAGGTGTAATGGCTTCGATTTTGGTTGAGCTCTGGCCATTGGCAAAAGCTTTTTAGAAAGGTGCCCAGTGTTTTATCTACACCTGCTTTTTTGATGTGCAACTCAATTTGCTTTACGGCATAATTGATTGGCCAATCTGAGAAATGGACAGCTTCCTTTTGACAGCTTTGGCGGAGCAAGGTAAATAAGCGAATAAGCTCTTCCGCATTAAAATGTCGATTGCTCCTCAGCAATAGGTGCAATAGGTCTCTATACCTTCTTTCTTGCATTTGCTCGAAAACACCATTTCTATAGGCCCTCATCGCCCGATTCTTGGTCTGCAACGCCGCAATAGTTGGGATGAGAAAAAAGACCAGGACTTTCTTGTCCTCGTCATCCAATGCTTTGATCTTTTGATAGCCAGGATAAGTATCTATTGCATGGCTTGACCAATATTGGATACCTTCCTTTGCTTGAACTTCAAGGAGTAGATTATCTAGTAGTTTGGCGAGTGATTCAGGTAGTGTAGGTGTCATTGCTGGGGCTGTACTTAGTGGGAGGTTTAGAAATTGATAAAATTTTTCGATCAGCGTCATGCGCAATAAAGATTTAACCGCCTACTAATTGTGTGAGTTTGATAAAACTAATTTGGGTATTGGGTTGGAGGTGAATCACTTGTTGGAGATGATCGACTTGCTGGTCGTCAACCAAGACAAAATATTCGTTTTCCAAAAAAGCATTAAGCGCAGTGTATACCTGTTTTTCAGGATCAATTTTATCACTTTCTTTCCCTGGTCTAAACTGAATGGATTTGTTGGGATGGAGTAAGATTTCTTTTTCCTTAATATTCACCAAGCCATTAAAATGCTGACCTACGCTTTGATTATACCTTGCCACTTCCTGTTCCACCCTTTTTGTAATAATATCCATGACTCGTACTTCACAACTAGCCATTTCCAACTCTAGCTCATGGAGAACTTTACCTGCAAAGGTTTCATCTTTAACTTTAATGATCATATTCATTTATTTATCTGTTCCCGCTAAATTGTCGGAGTAACTTGAAGTTACTCCGACAATTAGCGGGAGAATAATTATATACGCAATATACGATAATTTTATAAACATAAAAGTTATTTCTACAATAATTTGCTAACTATTTTGCTAAATATTTGATTAACAGTAGTTTAAATTTAGTTATTACGATAATTACAATTTAGTATTGATGATAAAGTTGTCATTAAATTATTTATTATCATTTATTTGATTATATTATTTTATGCTTCCCAAAAAGAAATAGAGGAGGACCGTAATCAATACCAGCAGGCCACTAAAAATCTTGGCATAGCGCCATTGTGCCATATCGACTACACCAATATCTCTTATCGTAAATGTATTTTGTCTTGGGTAAATCATGGACACCATATGCATCACCACTATATTCAGTACAAATTCGATTCCCCAGATGTGTACGAAGTGAAGCTCCACTTCCAAAATAAAATACAATAAGATATAGAACAGTAAACCAAAAAGTAAACCCGCTTTAGCACCCCTTGCGGAAACGCTGGGAAAGAAAAAACCCGCTAAAATGACGGTAGCCATTGGAATAAAAAAGATGCCATTAAGCTGCTGTAATAATTGATATAATCCCTCTGGTGCATGAGCAACGAAGGGAGCAATCCCTATAGCAAATATTGCAAGCAGGGTAGAGGTGAGTTTTCCGATGCGAACCAATTGAATCTCACTGGCCTTTGGTTGGATATAGCGCTGGTAAATCCCCAAACTAAAAATCGTTGCTGCACTATTTAAAGCGCTGTTAAAGGTACTCAAAACGGCTCCCATCGTAATGGCAATAAAAAATCCAATTGTCCATAGGGGCATGACCTGTTTAACCAATTTGGGATAAACCAGATCTGGGGTATCGTAAAGCGAGTCTCCAAAATAATAAAACCCAATGATCCCTGGCAGTACGATAACAATGGGAATCAGAATTTTCAGTAGCCCAGTCAGTAATAGCCCTTTTTGTGCTTCCTTCAAACTGACTGCCCCAAGGGCGCGTTGAATGATGGATTGATGCATGGTCCAAAAATAGAGCTGATTGATGATCAAGCCAGTAAATAATACACCAAAGGGCAGGATCGCCTCCCGCGCACCAGGGCCATAGCCTTTCTCATCGCTGATGACATTAAATTTTTCTGGAGCATGGGCAAATACTTTTTGTAAACCCCGTCCAATGTCCCCCATTCCTATATCAGATAAGGCCAATAAAGGAACTGCTATCCCCGCAATCAACAAACCATACCCATTAATTGTATCCGTATAAGCCACCATCTTCAATCCACCAAAGATAGCGTACACTCCACCAATTCCCCCGACGAGAAGTATCGTGAGCCAAAGTCCCTGTTGCGAACTAATACCTAGCCTTTCGGATAAATCAAATAAGCTTTCAATATTGAGGGCACCCGTATATAAAACAATGGGCAGTAGGGTGGATACAAATGAAATAATCAGCAAAGCAGCGATCAAGGTGCGCGTCAAACCATCAAATCGCATCTCTAAAAACTCGGGTATGGTCGTTAAGCCCATTTTCAGGTAGCGAGGAATAAAGTATAAGGCAGCAATCACGAGGGCCAGTGCGGAGGTGACTTCCCAGGCAATGATAATGGCTCCATTTTTATAAGCAGATCCGTTCATGCCAATAAGATGCTCTGTTGAAATATTCGTCAGCAATAGTGATCCAGCAATCACCACTCCCGTCAAACTGCGCCCTCCTAAGAAATACCCATCTTTGGTATCCAAACGATCTTTTCGGAGCTGCCAAGTGGCATAGGCCGCTACAAAAATGGTAAAGCCAAGGAAACTGACTAGAGGAAGCATGGATGTAGGTTTTGTTATAAACTCGGAAGCATGGCCTAAAATTAGACCATGCTTCCTGATTTTGACGTAGCCTCCAATGGGCTACTTTATTTAGCCGATTGGTTATTCATTTGTAGTAGACATCAAAGTCACATCTCCCTTATAAATCCTGGTCAAACCATCTACAAACCTGATCTTGGCATAGTAGACAAATACAGCAGGATTGAGCAATTCTCCTTTAAAGGTTCCATTCCATCCATCGGGATCATCCGTCAGCAAAGGCTGGAAGGCTCTGCGCTCATACACCACTTCTCCCCAACGGTCAAAGACCATAAAGGCTTCTACTTCTTCTACAATGTCTGTGCTCGCATAAATCGAGAAGTACTGGTTAAACTGATCGCCATTAGGAGAGAAGGCATTCGGGATAAACACGGGACGATCTATCGAGACATTGACCACCATCCGATCCTCTGCTCTACAGCCATCCTTGTCTTCCACCTGGATTTCATAGGTTGTGGTGACAAATGGCGTCACGGTGGGATTGAAGCTCGTCAAGCCCGTCAGGCTATCTGCTACCACATCCCCTCTTGTCCACTCAAAGGCCAAGTCCAGGAAGTT
>JBCBDH010000668.1:0-3612 GCA_038529855.1 Bacteroidota bacterium
TTACTACTATTTCGTTCCTCCGCCTGTCGCTTGGCTTTATTCCAGCCTTTGGCCACTGCTTCTAGTCGCTTCTTTTTGGATGGATGCGTTCTGGAACTGGTCGAACTGCCCAGCTTATTGACGGCTGCTTGTGCTTCCGCCAAAGAAGCTTTCAGTTGGTAAAGGATAAAACCAGTGTATTGATCCGCTTCCAACTCTTCTGTATGTCGAGCATTTTTACCCGTCAGGTGAAAATTAGTATGATGCCCAATCTCATGAGCAAATACCCCATAGATAACCCATTCTTCATAAGATTGAGCGGAGGCATTAGCGATAAATTCAGGATTATATTGGATGTACCGCTTGTTGTTCAGAATGACCGCCGTTGCATTAGGGATGCTGCGATTGGCCCTCAAATCCCAATAAGCTACATTTCCACTGGCATCGAGTATCTCTTTGGTGATTTGAGAGGCGCGAATTAAGTAGCGATCGTCTTCCGTAGCATCAAAGTCGATTTCTTCATCAGCCGCCTCTATGAAATGGCAAAAATAGGGATAATCACGATGTTGAGCCAGCAAATGAGTGTAAGCCAGGGCGATGAACAAAGAAAGTAGCGATAGGCGATATTTCATACATCGGATTTTAAGGGATTAAGTAATTGGGGTATTTGTTGGTTCTTCTTGTATACATCATTGGTAAAGTGCTAAAGGTTACCTTTGACGACTTAGTCATAATAAATATACTGATAATCTACCACGTGAAATAATTTGTCATTGATATAAGAGCGGAGGCGAACCAGGCGACCTTTATCATAGATTCGAACATCTTTCTTATAATTCATATCGTCAATGATTTGCCAAAGCTGGCCCGCTTTGTATTTGTATTCAACCATTCGCGTCGATCCGTCTAGCACGTAGCGATACAGCGTAGTATCGGGCTGCCCAGTTTCATTCTGCTGCAACCAGGTTTCCATTCGAATCGCCCCATCTTCATTGTAGTAGATCACTTTTGATTTACGAGAAGTTTGGGGATCATATTGGTGAATGACTTTCCACTTTCTTGTTTTTGCTTTGGATTGAAGGGAGTAGCCGTAGTGCATTTCGCCAAAGAGGCTGTCTTTTTTATTATAATTATAGACGACCCGATCTTTGAGCAAGTATTGATCGCCTAGCTCACCACCTTTGACAAAGGTCTTTTCTTCAACTTTCTTTCCATTTTTGAAATAAGCCACTTTTTTCGTGCTTTTTCCCCTAAATTCTTGCTCCAATATCTCCTGATTGGGGAGATAGCGATATTGGCTAACTAAATCAAAAGCACCAATCTGTTCCACCTTTTTCTGCAATCGCCCTTTTGTGTCGTAAGTAAAAATCAAGCTATCAGCTACTTCGGGAGCTTCTTGTTCAAAAACATAGCTTAACAAGTGGCCTGCGGGATCAAAAGTACTCGTTCCGTACTTGGTGGATTTTTCAGAAAGATTGGGACGCGTCCATTCGATGATTTGACGGACCTTTTTGGGAAGTTTAGGCGCCTGTGTGAAGGGCTGTGCCTGTGCAGCATTCACAAAAAGCAGACTGATAATCAAATACTTACACCGTTCTAACATACAATTGAGTACAATTTTCAATTGTTAATTTACAGGAATTTTACCAATTTAACCTTGGCCTTTATCAATAAAAGTTTGAATATTGCAGTGGCATTCTATTTGCTGCTTCTATTTCGTTTCTCAGAAAACTAAAGTGACCATTTGTACACGGCGTGTATTAATCCATTGAATTGACCGCTCAAGGGTCATTCCAATGAATATATCAACAATAAAAAATATCGAGTATGAAACCGATTTTTAATCCTATTTCAATAGGGTCTATGCTTAAAACCATCCTTGTTTTTTGCTGCCCTTTATTATTTTCCATTTCCTTAGTCGCCCAAAGCCTTGAATTAGAACCAGATAGCGTATGCATCACGCTCCTGTCAGGCGAAGAAACCACTAGTCAGCTGCAAATCAATAATCCAGATGGTAGCGATTACGATTTCGAAGTAGTTTTGCCTGAGCTGCCTTTTGATACCAGCGTGACCTCTTTTTACGATTTCCCAGGAGATGCCAGCTTCTTTTCTATCCCCATCAGTCAACTTTCCATCGAGCCCTTTGAAGATTCACTGGAGGTAAGCATTATTGTCAATGGGGATTACGATTCAAATGGTGAGGTGGCGGATATTTTGATCAACGGGATGTATTGGGGTCAAATTGGTGGCAATGGTCCCAATGGAGAAGATCAAGTAGTGGAGATAACGATTTCTGGAAACAACTTAGCGGATATCGTACAAATTGGCTCAGTAGACCTAGAAATTTACAATTTCTTTGATGTGGGTGTTGGCGAAGGTGGAGAGGATCGTCATACGGTGGTTGTTCGAAAAGCGGGCTTGTCTTGGTTGGAGATCAGCCCACTTGAAGGAACTGTTTCCGCCAATCAATCCACTGCGCTACAGCTTAGCTTTAACACCAATGAGCTACCAGCGGGAACCTACGAAGTCAACCTACCTATTTCCTTTGATCCACCTAATCCCGCTACCCTATTTGCAAAGGTCCAACTAGAAGTAACAGGTCGTACGCTAGCCGTCTTTCCAGAAGTTCCTTTTGATTTTGGGGAAGTCCTCTTTGGTGATAGCCGCCAGCGCGATTTTGTGATCGAAAACCAAGGTTCAGAGGCTTATGTCATCACTGATTTTAGCGTAGATGCACCTCAGTATAGCCTAAATGTCCCTTTTACCATCATTGATCCTTTTTCTACTTATTCACTCCCCATCAGTTTCACTCCAGATGCATTGGGCAGTTTTCCCGCTAATCTGACCATCAGCAGCACCATTGGTGATACCATTATCCCCATAATTGGGCTAGGGGTCGACCCACCCGCCATTAGTCTCCAACCAGACTCCATCTGTGTCCAATTATTATCTGGCGATACAGAGACCGCGCAGTTGTACATCGACAATCCAGGGGCGAGTACCCTTCAGTACGAGATTGAGCTAATCCCTGATCCCAATGATTTCAATTTTGCTTTTTACGAGGATTTTGAAGACCAGGACTATCAGCCTTTTACCCTGACTAATCCACAGATTTTTGATGTCAGCTATGTAACAGATAATACCGCACAGGGAAATTATTCCATGAAGCTGAGTAGCCAACAGTTTGGCTTTTTAGAAGGCTTACAAGCGGATGTTAATGATGCCAATATCGACTACTTTGGTTTTAGCGTAAGGAGTGACGATGCTAGTGCTAATGCAGAAGATTTTTCCTTACTCCTTCGCGACTTTACCAATGGTATCCACGATATGTTTTTCTTTCAGCGATTCCCAGGTAATCTCCTATTTGTTTCCTCTGGAGTGGAGAACTTACAAATCACCTACACCCCAGGAGAATGGATACATGTAGAACTGAAGAATATTGACTTTGCACAGCATACCTATGATCTATACATCAATGAAGACCTCAAAAAAGCAGGGATCGTTTTTGACCCCAATGTCACCCGCTTTGGACAGATCAATATTTTTAATATCGTAGGTGGAGATACTTATTGGGATGAGATAACTGCGGGGACAGGAGATTTGGTATTTGATTGGATCAGCCTCAGCCAGAAT
>JBCBDH010000669.1:0-3561 GCA_038529855.1 Bacteroidota bacterium
CAAATCAACACCTGATATACGAGCCATAAATTACAATTTATCAATTACTTTAGACAATATCGGGTGTTGATTTGCCGAAAAATAAGCGTGGGGTAATTGGCTTGACTTATATCTTTGGTATTGGTCCTTCTCTCGCTAAAGAGATTTTGCAAAAAGCGGAGATCGATTTTAGTACAAAGGTTAAAGATTGGTCTGACGATAATATTCGTTCTATTGCTTCAATTATTCAGGAAGAGTACAAGGTAGAGGGGCAGCTGCGCTCAGAAGTGCAAATGAATATCAAGCGTTTGATGGATATCGGTTGTTACCGAGGTTTACGCCATCGTAAGGGACTACCTCTTCGTGGCCAGCGTACACGCACTAATGCTCGTACACGTAAGGGTAAGCGCAAGACCGTCGCCAATAAAAAGAAAGCAACCAAGTAATTGTTTAGATGGATGGTTATGGCAACTGTCCTTCTTAGTTCATGCAATATTAAACGGCATCAATTATGTCAAAAGCAAGAAAGCAAAAAAAGAGAAAAGTAAAAGTAGAACCAGAAGGTTTGGTTTATATCAAAGCCAGCTTCAACAACATCATCATTTCGCTTTGTAACAAAAGGGGACAGGTGATTTCTTGGGCTTCTGCTGGTAAAGCGGGTTTTAGAGGTTCTAAAAAGAATACGCCTTATGCTGCCCAAATTGCTGCTTCTGATGCGGCTCGCGTAGCTTATGAAGCGGGAATGCGTACAGCACAGGTATATGTGAAAGGTCCTGGCTCTGGTCGGGAAGCCGCTATTCGAGCAATTGATGTAGCTGGTATCAAAATTTCGCGTATCAAAGACGTTACACCCGTTCCACACAATGGCTGTCGTCCACCTAAGCGCCGTAGAGTTTAAGCAATTTTTTCAACCATTATCCACAAGACGCACTAACAAATGGCTAGATATACTGGTCCAAAGACGAAAAAGGCAAGAGCATTTGGTGAGCCGATTTATGGTTTTGATAAGTCTTTTGACAAAAAGAAGTATCCTCCCGGCCAGCACGGAAATTCCCGTCGCCGGAAGCAAAAATCTGATTATGCCCTTCAGCTTATGGAAAAGCAGAAGGCTAAATATACATACGGTGTTTTGGAACGCCAGTTTAGAAACTTGTTTGAGTCCGCCAACCGCAAGAAAGGGGTAACTGGTGAGGTCTTGCTTCAATTCTTGGAAGCGCGTCTCGATAATACCGTTTTTCGTTTGGGTATTGCTCCTACCAGAAGAGCAGCTCGCCAGCTGGTTAATCACAAGCATATTTTGGTAAACGGGATTATTAATAATATTCCCTCTGCCCAACTTCGCGCTGGTGATGTAATCAGTGTGAGAGGAAAATCTCAAGGTTTGCTGGTCATCCAGGAAAGTGTCACTGGTAAATCAGAGGTTCGTAAATTCCCTTGGTTAGAATGGAACCCCGATCAGATGCAGGGAATCTTTATGAATTATCCTGAACGTGACCAGATACCAGAGAAGATCAATGAACAGTTGATTGTCGAATTGTACTCTAAGTAATCCTGAATATAGCAGCGGATTGGACGATTGGAATTGACCAATGGTCCAGTTCGCTTTTGTTGTTTTTCCAACTATTCCTCATATAATCTCCTCAAAAGAATGAGCAGTATTTTAAATTTTCAGAAACCAGATAAGATTATCCTCCAGAAGTCAACTGACTTTGAAGGGGTTTTTGAGTTTAAACCACTGGAGCCTGGCTTTGGCCAGACGATCGGTAATTCTTTGCGTCGTGTGCTCTTGTCCTCTCTAGAAGGTTTTGCCATTTCTGCGGTGCGCATTGCTGGTGTAGAGCATGAGTTTTCGACTATTAGAGGGGTCGTGGAAGATGTCGTTGATATCATCCTCAACCTCAAGCAGATTCGCCTTAAGCAATTGATCGCAGACGAGGATGTAACATCTGAAAAAATCTATTTGACAATCAGTGGCCAGGAGCAGTTTCGTGCTGGTGATATCGAAGAGCACACTAATGTGTTCAAGATTATGAACCCCGATCTGCTGATTTGTCACATGGAGACTTTTGTCAATCTGGAAATGGAATTGACCATTACCAAAGGACGTGGTTATGTACCTGCCGACGAAAACCTTCCAAAGGATGCACCTATTGGTGTTGTGCCAATTGATGCCATCTATACCCCGATTAAAAATGTAGCTTACAGAGTATCCAATACGCGTGTTGGTCAAAGAACGGATTATGAAAAACTGACCATCGAAGTAAAAACCGATGGTACTATTCATCCAGAAGATGCTATTAAGGAAGCATCTCGAATCCTGATCCAGCATCTCATGTTGATTACCGATGAGAACATCACTTTTGATGATGCCTCTAGTCGCGAAGACAACATTGTCGATGAGCATATCTTGCACATGCGCAAATTGCTCAAGACCTCATTGGAAGATCTCGACCTCTCTGTACGTGCCTATAATTGTTTGAAAGCTGCTAAGATCAATACCTTGGCGGAGTTGGTAAGATACGATACACACGAACTATTGAAGTTCCGGAACTTTGGTAAGAAGTCTTTGGTAGAAATTGAAGAATTGCTACAAGACAAGGGCCTGACCTTTGGAATGGATCTGTCTAAGTATAAATTAGACGAAGATTAAGATCGAAAATCGTCTGCCATTTCAGAGGTAGCTATGGTAGGCATTCTAATATTATTGATGCAATAACTGATATTCACGAACTACCTTTCCCGATTATCATCGGTCGAATAAAAGTGTTGCGAAGGTATTAAAATCTAAAAAGATGAGACACGGTAAAAAATTCAACCATCTCAAGCGAAAGGCAGGCCATCGTAAAGCATTGCTTAAGAATATGGCTAATTCGCTGATCGAACACAAACGCATCATGACAACTTTGGCTAAAGCCAAAGCACTTCGCGTATTTGTTGAGCCTCTGGTAACAAAGGCTAAAAACAATACAACGCATTCTCGTCGTGTAGTTTTCTCCTATTTGCAAAATAAGGATTCGATTAAGGAATTATTTGGACCTATTGCTGATAAGGTTGGACGCCGCCCAGGTGGTTACTGTCGGATCATCAAAACGGGTTTCCGCAAAAGTGATGGTGCCGAAATGGCCATGATCGAATTGGTTGACTTCAATGAAGTATACAGCTCTCGTAAGTCTACTGATGGATCAGGTAGTAAGAAATCTCGTCGTCGTACACGTAGAGGTAAGAGAAATACTGCGGCTACTGCCACTGCTGCAGTTACAGAGGCTACTGCTGAAATCAAAGAAGAGATCGCAAGCGAAGAGGAAGAGTAGTCTTCCTCAAGCAAATGCGCTCAAGGATAGCGAAATCGGATTCTCCGGTTTCGCTATTTGTCTTTTAGGGGGAGGATCAGGTAATTTTTTTTGATCAATTATTATTCCCTTTGGAGTCGAAGTAGCTCACTGATTCGAGCCAAGTGATGATCGTCATGCTCTGATACGAAATAAGCTAAATCGATAATACGCATAGGTGTTTTCAGCCTTGGGTGTAAAGCACTTTTATTGAGTTCTTCAATAGGAAGCGTTTGTAAGGCAAGATCGAAGA
>JBCBDH010000670.1:0-3583 GCA_038529855.1 Bacteroidota bacterium
TGAGATTGGGCGCGTCACCTCAGGGAGTATGTCACCTTCTTTGGAGATACCTATTGGTCTGGGTTATGTGCCTACTGATTTTGCCAAAGGTGCCCATCCCTTTTTCATCGCTGCAGGTCGGAAAAAATTACCAGCCAATCTAGTAAAACTACCCTTTTATAAAGTTTCCGAATAAAAAGATAGGAATTATTAAAACAAAGCGGCCCTTATTTTGCTTCCATTTAGGAAGTGTCCAGACCGTTAATGGATAACAAACGTACATCAGCTGAACTTGCAGCATTTCTCAAACGCCTGCTGAATATGACATTAGAAGAAGGAAAGCATAGATTCATTCAAAGTTGGGGAACCCTTGGATCGAGTTGGGGTATTAATCGTACAATGGCCCAGGTTCATGCCCTATTATTGATTTCTGCTGAAGCCCTTAGTGCAGAACAAATTATGGACGAATTAAAGATTTCCAGAGGAAATGCAAATATGAATATCCGCGCACTGATCGATTGGGGTTTGGTGCACAAAGAACTGAAAACCGGAGAACGCAAAGAGTTTTTTGTAGCGGAAAAAGATATGTGGGAGGTCTTTAAAAATATCACTACCCAACGTAAAAAGCGCGAGTTAGAACCTATCCTTCGCGTCCTGGATGAGGTCTCTTCCGTGTCCCCAGGTTCGGCTGAGGCCAACGAATTCATCAAGGTCGTTCGCGATATTAAATTATTTTCCAATAAGGCCGATTCCGCACTGGATAAATTGGTCCGCTCGGATTCCAACTGGTTTGTCGGGACTTTTCTCAATATGATCAAGTAAAAATAGTGGACTTTTCTCTTTTGAGTAAGAGATATAGACTGGAAAGATCAAAATTTGGTTACCTTTCTGCCTTAAAAGGCATGCCCTGCCAAGCGCTAACCAACGATCTACCATGAGAATATATCCCTTTCAGGCGATCTATCCCAACTTTAATTATATCGCCTCGCCAGATTCTTTTTTCGGGCGGGTAAAATATGAATATCCCCAGTACAAGGAAAGTGGCTTTTTTCTAAAAGCTGCTCAAGAATCTGTCTATATCTATCGCATCGAAAAGATTAACCGTACCTACATTGGCTTGGTCGCCTCCTCGGATATCAATGACTATATGGATGGTCGCATCAAAAAACACGAAAATACCCTGGCCAGTAAGGAACAACAGCAAATGCATTTGATGATTACTCGAAGCGCTATCGTTAAACCTGTCTTACTGACCTATCCTGTCGTCCCTGAAATAACACATATCCTAAAAAAATACATTCAAAAGCATCCCCCTTTTTACCAAACAGTATTTACTAAAGAAAAACAAACCCACACCTTTTGGGAGGTAAGTGATGGCAAAATCATTCAACGTTTGCAAAAGCTTTTTCTCGAAAAAGTCCCAGAGACTTATATTGCAGACGGCCACCATCGAACTTCGACTACGGCATTAATGTACAAAAGAAGTCAATCAGAGGAAGAAAATAAGCGCAATGAATCAGCGATGGAAGGTAATTATCACCGACTGCTAAGTGCCTTTTTTCAAACCGACCAATTGGATATCCACGACTACAATCGCGTAGTGGAGGGATTAAATGATTGTTCGCTGACGACCTTTATGGCCAAAATCTCCCAGTTGTTTGATATCGAATTATTGGAAGGCCCCGCTCGCCCCGCCGTGAAGCACGAAATTGTGATGTTTGTCAATAAAGAGTGGTTTTTACTGCGCTGGAAAAAAAAGGTATTGAAACAGTACGTCAAGGAAACGGTCGTCTTAGACGCGAGTTTGCTGGATGAGAAAGTACTGAAACCCATATTGGGCATAGAGGATATTCGAACAGATCAGCGCATCAAATATGTTGAAGGCCCCAAAGGACTGGATGACATTCGCTCCAAAGCCATCAAAAATATCAATCGAGTGGCCTTTATTCTCTACCCTGTTGAATTGATGGATTTGATCAAAGTAGCTGATCTCGGTATGACCATGCCGCCTAAATCCACTTGGTTTGAGCCTCGGATAAAAAATGGTTTGATCGTTCAGGAATTATAAGCCACTATAAAAATACCAAGCATGAGAAAAATAAGTGCCGATATCATCTTTCCCATCGATCAAGCACCCATAAAAGAGGGCGTCATTGTACTGGAAGAGGATGGAACCATCCTGGCTGTAGATCATCGAAAGGATCACGATATGGCTGGAGTTGCCATTCACAAAGGGGTTATTACCCCTGGTTTTATCAATGCCCATTGTCATTTGGAATTATCCCATATGAAAGGCATGGTAGATACTGGTACAACCCTAATTCCTTTTATTACGAGTGTGGTTTCGCACCGCGAAGTTGCGGAGGAAGCCATTATGGCCGCCATCGAAGCGGGGGATCGGGAGATGTACGAAAATGGTATTGTTGCAGTTGGCGATATCTCTAATAAAGTCGATACGGCTGCCCAAAAAATGCGCAGCCCCATTCGCTATTACACCTTTGTGGAGATGTTTGATTTTATGCAAGCGGATTGGACCGACCGGGAATATGATAAATACAAAGCCGTATATGAGGCACAAGCCAGCAGTCAGGGCAATCAAAAAAGTGTGGTTCCCCACGCCCCCTATTCCGTATCTGCCGATCTATTTCACCGAATCAATGAGCTCAACAAAGGACAAAATCGGACAGTCAGTATTCACAATGAAGAGACTCTAGCCGAAAATCAGCTTTTTCTAGAAAAGAAAGGAGGCTTTCTCGATTTTTATAAGGGTTTTGGTATTAGCCTCGATGCCTTTTCGCCCACTGGGCAAACCTCTATTCACTATGCCCTAAAGCATATGGACCCTGACTGTAGAACCCTCTTTGTCCACAATACCCTAAGTACCAGCGAAGATATCGAGGCTGCTCACCGCTGGAGCGATCACTGCTATTGGGCCACCTGCCCCAATGCCAATCTCTACATCGAAAATCGCTTACCCAATTACCAATTATTCATAGATGCCAATGCCCGAATGACCATAGGCACAGACAGCCTAACCTCCAACTGGCAGCTATGTATTCTGGAAGAAATGAAGACCATCGCTCGCTATCAATCCTATGTCAGCTTTGAGCAATTGATTCGCTGGGCGACACTTAATGGAGCGGAAGCTTTGGGGATGGAGGCAGAGCTAGGCAGCATCACACCAGGTAAGCGCCCTGGTTTAAATCTAATTGATTTGGGGGAAGACCTTTTGCTGAAGGGGCATCACCAGGTTGTTAATTTGATGATCTAAGCAGTAAATTGCTGCTGGAACTTTTGTTTCTCTTCTGCGAAATCTAGCTGAGGATATTGATTTTCTAAGGTTTTGATTTTATCCAACTGTTGTTTTAGGAAAGCCTGATGGGCCTCTGCTTCTGGGAAAAAGGGGCGATGCTCGCTGGCGGTAAGGATTTTTTGGATTTGTTTGATCAGTCCAATTATCGATTCTTGGAAAAAGGACTGGCTAAAATGAGTCCATATGTATTCGATGGCCTGCTCGTTGGGGTGGAGGAGGTCCTTTGTACACTATTACCCAGCCTACGAAATACTGATGGATGATTTACGCGATTATCGCTTTTATACAAAG
>JBCBDH010000671.1:0-3563 GCA_038529855.1 Bacteroidota bacterium
CGAGAACGCTGCGCTGTGAGAACGATGTGCTGTGAGAACGATGTGCTGTGAGAACGATGTGCTGCGAGAACGATGCGCTGCGAGAACGATGCACTGCGAGAACGCTGCGCTGTGAGAACGATGCGCTGCGAGAACGATGTGCTGCGAGAACGATGTGCTGCGAGAACGATGCGCTGTGAGAACGATGCGCTGTGAGAACACTGCGCTGTGAGAACACTGCGCTGCGAGAACGATGCGCTATAATACACCCTATTTCTCGCAACGCAGTGCTCTCGCAAGCGACCAAAGGGAGCTGCTCTCTCCTCTCTCAGCGTCAGCGGTCTCTCTTTTCACCCTAATTAAAATAAAAAAGAAAATGTTATTTAAGTAAAATAAAACCTTTATTAAGCTAAAGAATAAGTTACTTTAAACATAATTTGTTTTATTTATTAACTTCCCTTATTTTTGCCTGGACCAAAAAAGGATCGATGAAAAAGCAAAATCAGAATCGAAAGTACAACTTCCCAGATGCCGATCTTTATTTACAATGTATCGAACGCATCCGCTATGCCAATAGGGATATCGCTCAGTTTCAGCAGTATGGCTATGGAAAAGAGCGCTTGAAGAAATTCCAGACCATGTGTAGTAAATTTCGAGCCCTTCCAGATGATGATGAGTTGGTGGGGGATCAGATGATTACGACGGATAAGAAGTACGCTGCATCAGAGAAATTAAAGGCTGCCATTCGAAGTGTGATGACGAGGGTAGCCATTAAATACAGCAATCGCAGTGGGCGTTATCGAAAGTTTGGGACAGCTAAATTGGGCGATATGACGGATGCACAATTGCTGTTTTGTGGTCGCCGCGTCGCTCGCGTCGCTCGCCAGCAGATCGACTTTTTGGCAGATGTTGGATTGAATGAAAAAAACATCCAGCGCGTCTTGGATGCTTGTCGGACTTTTGAAAATGCCCTTAATATCCAACAAGATAAGGTGGCTGATCGCGACATTGCCGTTGAGCGACGGACAGAACAGGGTAATAAAATCTATGACGAGCTCATCGTTCTCTGCAATATCGGCAAAGATATCTGGGCAGAAACGGATGTAGTCAAATATGAAAACTACGTCATTTACGAAAGTAATAATGACCAAAAGATCGCTCGAAAAGAACGCGAAAACGAAAAAAAGCAGCCCGAAAAGAACTAGAGGCATATGGTGGAAATTGCCTATCTTTGACTTCCAGTCAATAGGGAACGCCACATGATTTTTAAGGACAAAAAAGAGAAAGCGCTAGGAGGAAACTACAAGATTAAAGACATCAAAATCTTTGGTTCCAAGGAAAACCTGTACCAAAATTTCAAGAAATACCGCAAGGTCTACGACGAAAGCGAATGTCGTTATATCTACTGCGAACTCTCCTTTTACAATAAATTGTTCGATGAAGTCGATTGGTCGGCACAATTTCGTTTTGTCTGTACAGATTTAAGTTCGGGTAAGGAGGTTTGTGAACTCCACAAATCCATGGAAATCAGTAAAGAGCGCAACATCATTTATGCTCGCGAAGGCTGGGGAACGCCTGACCCAGGCTGGTGGCGCAAAGGCATCTACGAGTGGGAGGTCTTTATCGACGATAAATCAGTGGGAAAGACCAAATTCTATATGGTCAATGGGGGTTTACTGGATGCTGGAAATAATCCCTATTTTGATATTGAGGATATCCGCCTTTTTGAAAGCGCTCGCGAAGGATTGCCCAAGGACAAACGCGTTTATTTACAAAAGTTTGATTCAGATACCACCAGATACGTCAATATCGAGCTCACCCTGATCAACAAACAAAAGGAAGAAGCGGTCTTTCCGCTAGAGCTACAGTTTAATTTTTACAATGACTCTGGTCAGCAAAAAGCATTTGTCAGCTATCTCAAAGAGATTCAATTTCAGCCAGAAAAAATCCAGTTGGACAGTGGCTATGGTTCAGACGCTCCAGGCTATTGGTACCCAGACCGCTACACAGTAGAGGTTATTTTTATGGATCAGCTGATTGCCGTTTTGCCCTTTGAATTGGGAGAACAGGAATTGGCGCAGGAAGATCCCCTACCCTATGCCAATCGGGTCGATATTGAATTGGCGCAACAGGCGCCTTTACCTCAGATGACTTTTGAAGAAGCCAAACTAGCTTTAGAAGCATTGGTAGGGCTGAATTCAGTGAAGGAACAAATTCGCGAGCTGGCCAGCTATCTACAGTTTTTAAAGGTGCGGAAAGAAAAGGGTTTGGAGGATCAGCAGCAACTCAATCTACACAGCATTTTTACGGGGAATCCTGGTACGGGAAAAACCACTGTTGCCAATATGCTGGGCCAAATCTATGCGAGTTTGGATTTGCTGAGTCATGGTCGGGTTTTTGAGGTGGGCCGCGCAGATTTGGTAGGCGAGTTTATTGGGCAGACGGCTCCAAAGGTCAAAAAGGCCATTGACCGAGCGCGGGGAGGGATTTTATTTATTGATGAAGCCTATGCCCTGACGAATCGCGGGGATGACCAAAAGGATTTTGGGCGAGAGGTAGTTGAAGTGCTACTCAAAGAATTATCTGATGGTCCAGGGGACATCGCTATTATCTTTGCGGGTTATCCCAAAGAGATGCAAAATTTTCTCAAATCCAATCCAGGCTTATCTTCCCGCCTACGCAATGTCATTCATTTTCCCGATTACTCTCCGCAGGAATTATTAGATATTGCCGAATACACGGCCGCTCGAACAGGGGTATTGATCAACAAAGAGGCCGCTCAGTTGATCTATAAAAAACTAGTAGAGGTCTATCGCAATCGCGACGAGCAATTTGGCAATGCCCGTTATATCAATGGAATCGTTGAAGAAGCCAAGCAAAATATGGCGCTCCGCCTAATGGCCGACCACAGTAATTTGAGCGATCTGGAACCAGAAGCTTTATCGACCATCATCCAAAAAGATATTGAAAAGGTATTTAGAGAAAATTCGGGTACAGCTACTACCCTACCTATTGACGATGCACTACTCCAGGATGCTCTGGCCCAATTGCATCACCTTGTGGGTTTACAAGATATCAAGCGCGAAGTGGATGAGATGACCAAATTGGTTCGCTATTATCGCGAAATTGGAAAAGATATTCGCAAAGCTTTTTCGCTCCACACGGTCTTTAAAGGCAATCCAGGAACGGGTAAAACCACTGTCGCCAGATTATTGGTCCAAATCTACAAAGCCTTGGGTATTCTCGAACGCGGTCATCTGGTCGAATGTGATCGCAAGAGCCTTGTAGCAGGCTATGTGGGTCAAACGGCCATCAAGACTGGCGAGATGATCGACAAGGCCCTTGGAGGGGGCTTGTTTATTGATGAGGCTTATGCCTTGACCAAGGGAGGTAGTGGCGACTTTGGCCGCGAAGCTGTCGAAACGCTGCTCAAACGAATGGAAGATCACCGCGGCGAGTTTATGGTCATCGTGGCGGGCTATCCTGAAGAGATGAATACTTTTCTGGAAGCCAATCCTGGTCTGATGTCGCGTTTTGATAAACAATTTCAATTTACAGATTATAGCAAATCAGAGTTATTGGAT
>JBCBDH010000672.1:0-3562 GCA_038529855.1 Bacteroidota bacterium
TTCAAAACCAAGATATTGCCATCCTCTATCGAACCAATTCGCAATCTAGGATATTTGAAGAACAACTGCGTCGCTTCAATATCCCTTATCGGGTTTATGGTGGACTTTCTTTTTATCAGCGAAAAGAAATTAAAGACCTATTGGCCTACCTGCGATTGACGGTTAATCTAAAAGATGAAGAAGCACTTCGCCGAGTGATCAATTACCCTCGGCGAGGCATTGGCAATTCGACAATAGATAAGATTAGCGCATTGGCGGATGCTAGCAACCAAACGATGTGGGAATGCATCGACAAAGCACAAGTTAGTACCCGAGCGCGAAATTCAATCCTCGGATTTAAGAAGATGATCCTGGCCTTTCATGCAGATGCCGAAAAGAAAAATGCCTATGAGTTAGCCGAATTTATTGCTAAACAGTCGGGCCTTCTAAAACTGATGAGCAAGGATAATTCTATAGAAGGTTTAGGGCGCTTAGAAAACTTAAATTCTTTATTGGATGGGATCAAGGAATTTGTGGAAAATGATGAATTGATTGACGATGCCACCTTGCCAGATAATAAATCTCTGGCTTCTTTTTTACAAAGTATTGCCCTTTTGACAGATTTTGACACAGAGGATAAAGAAAATACGGATCGCGTTAATTTGATGTCTGTACACTCCGCTAAAGGCTTAGAGTTTAAGTCGGTTTTTGTGGTAGGTATGGAAGAAAAACTATTCCCCTCTTTTATGTCTAGCGATACCCGGGAGGGTTTAGATGAGGAACGTAGACTATTTTATGTAGCAATAACTCGTGCAGAGCAGTTGCTTACCCTATCTTTTGCCAAGAGTCGTTATCAATATGGGCAAACGCGCTATAATGAACCCAGCCGATTTCTAGAAGAAATCAATATGCAGCACCTCGAAAGTACTGCCTCCATTCGCCGCAAACAGACAGAGCATCCTCGGGCCTCCGTAATGGGTAAATTTACCAGCCGCCGAGCTCGTCCAAAAGTTAATTTTGCGGTTGATCCAAGTCAGTTTAAACCCAGTCCGAGTGATCATATCCAGGTAGGGATGAAGGTCTTGCACCTAAAATTTGGCAATGGAAAAGTATTGAGTATTGACGGAGCCAGCGATAATCGGGTAGCGACGATCTTCTTTAAAGAGGCCGAAAGCAATCCAGAGCGAAGGATTATGTTGAAGTATGCCAAATTGCAGATTGTGGACTAAATATTAGAGATGGCGAATAACCCGGCAAGGATTTCCTGCAGCAAAGACATTGGCTGGAATATCCTTTGTGACTACTGCACCTGCCCCAATGGTCGTATTCGCTCCAATCGTCACCCCCTGGCAGACAATCACACCACCCCCTAACCAAACATTGTCTCCAATTCGGATAGGCGCAGCTAGTTCTGGCCCCTTAATACGCTCCGCTGCATCAAGTGGATGATAGGCGGCATAAAGCTGAACATTTGGACCAAAGGCCACATTATCACCAATGAATACCTCAGCACAGTCGAGAATAATGCCATTAAAGTTCATAAAGAAATTTTCGCCTACGTGAATGTGTACGCCATAATCACAATAAAATGGAGCTTCAATGTTGATTTTTTGCCCCATGCTTCCTAGCAATTCCTTTAACAGCAGGTATTTTTCAGCTGTTGCATCATGTGACAGGCGATTGTAGCGATAGAATAAACGCCTAGCTTTATCGCGCATTTCTACAAGTTGTGGATCGCTGGCATCGTATAATTCATCAGCCAGCATTTTTTGGAGTTCTGATTTCATAGAGCTACTATTTATCTAAAGAATTACTCGTGGCTTACTTCGAAGTGAAATAAAACGAGCCGCTTTAGTGGCGCCGATTGCGACATTCCAAGAGCATTGCCCGGAGAAGTTCACTGAGTGGAGAAGATAGTAAAAAAATACTAGGCTACCGATCTCATCAGATTATCTTATTTTTAGGATCAAATGGATCGTCAAAAATATACCCATCACATTCGAGAAGAAGCTTATCGCTTGGGTTTTAGCTATATGGGCGTAGCGAAGGCGGAGCATATGGATGAAGAGGCCAGACGTTTGGAGGCATGGCTTAATAAGGGGATGCATGGAAAGATGGCTTATATGGAGAATCACTTTGAAAAACGGGTTGATCCAACCAAATTGGTGGAGGGGGCTAAGTCTGTCGTGACTTTGATGTACAATTATTTTCCCAAAGAAACTCAACAAGATTCGGAAGCTCCCAAATTGGCTCGCTATGCCTACGGTGAAGATTATCATTTTGTCGTTAAGCGAAAGCTAAAATCTCTGCTCCAATTTATTGAGCGAGAGATTGGAGCGGTATCTGGTCGTTGTTTCGTAGATTCTGCTCCTGTATTGGAGCGCGATTGGGCCAAACGAAGTGGCCTGGGCTGGGTAGGAAAAAATACCTTATTGATTCATCCACGTAAGGGCTCCTACTTTTTTCTAGCTGAATTGATCATTGATTTAGAGCTGGAATACGATGGGCCAATCAAAGATTACTGTGGTCGCTGTCGGGCTTGTATAGATGCTTGCCCTACGGAAGCCATTTCGCCACAAGGCTACATTCTTGATGGGAGTAAATGCATCTCCTATTTTACCATTGAACTTAAGGAGGCCATCCCAGAAGACTATAAAGGACAATTTGAGAATTGGATGTTTGGCTGCGATATCTGTCAAGAAGTTTGTCCTTGGAATCGCTTTTCAAAACCTCATAATGAACCTGCTTTTGAGCCACATGCAGATTTATTGGGGATGCGAAAAAGTGATTGGGAAGAGATAACAGAAGAAGTATTTAGAGAACTATTTCGTCGTTCAGCAGTAAAACGAACTAAGTACAGCGGATTGAAAAGAAATATTTCCTTTCTAAAATAGAAACTGAGGATTAGTGGGGCTTTGAAGCGCCTGAAGAGGCATTATAGATCATTGAGGCTAAACCGTCTGTGCATCATAACTCGGCAAAACATTGATGTCTCCCCAGAAATAAGCAATAGAGCGGATCGCTACGTGAAAGTCATTGATGTCGATGGGTTTGCAGACATAGGCATTCGCCCCATACTCGTAGCAAGCCTCTACATCGGTCTCATGGCGAGAGGAGGAGAGGACGACGACGGGTAATTTCCGAAGCTCTTTATCATTATAGAAGTTCTTGAGTACTTCAACACCCCCCATTCGAGGCATATTTAAGTCGAGTAGGATCAGCGCAATATCGCTGAGCACGGCTTGCTTTCGGACATAGTCGAGCAATTCCTGACCATCAAAAACATGAACTACTTCTAAAGGCAATGGAATATCCTCAAAAGCAATTTTTGTTAGCTGGACATCGGCAAGGTTATCTTCTGCGATTATGATCTTTCTCGGCTTATTATTCATATACAATGGTAATTGGCTGTCGTGTACTAACTGTATTATTATACTAATATCCGATTAAAATGTTCAGAAAACCTAAAGTTTCCACCTCATTGTGACCGGGCTTTCAAAGTATAGGGCTGTGTTCACAAGGAAAGTCAGCAGTATAGATCAAAAACTGGGCCGTATTTAAAGATACGAATCTGTAAATACGG
>JBCBDH010000673.1:0-3562 GCA_038529855.1 Bacteroidota bacterium
GACAATGGAAGTAGGTGTTGAGGCGCATAGTGGACAATTAGGTGTTGGTGGTATCAATTATCCAAAAATAAGCTTTTTCCCCTTTTCTTCCTAGTTGCTCGCTGCTCTTATTAAAGACGCCGAGTCTTAGGCAAAAGGTTGGTTGAAATCCGTTTAATCAATCAAATTAATCAAGGTGCGATAATCGTCGAAGGGTGCATCTTCTTCCTTCATCTCCAATAAATCCATCAATTGATCGCTATAGCGCTCTTCGATGCTTGGTACGGTCTGTCTGGTACGCACTTCAATTTCTCCTGTTTTGAGTTGACTCATTCGCCATTGGTAGGTGGCAGCCATGCGTTGAAAAATGCGCTGTTTGATTTCGGCTGGATCGCTCTCTGGGCTAACTGCCACAATTTCCTTGAAAGCTCGATTGTTGCGACTGATCATTTTCCCCACTTCGATGATAAAGTAAGCGCTATGGGGCGCAAGCGGCTGTTCGGGATGAAGTAAACGGGCATATAAGATCAATTGGAGGTCTTCCTCATTGCGAATGACGCGTTCGCGGCGAGCCGCTCCCCGCCATTTCAAATCAATGATGGCCAGCTCCTCGCCCCTCTGCAAAACGAGGTCTGCCTTCCCCTTCAAATCCACCTCCTCAAAGCGACCGTTCAGGTCCAACTCCGTAGCTTTGATCTGCCAGGCATTATTCTGAATGAGCGATAATAAGCTCCATGCCGCATATTTGATGCGATTGATAAAAGCAATGCGATCTGGCTCTCGGCCATACATCAAAAGGACCGCCCCCTCTTTGGTTAGTAATTGATGGGCTTGCTGGTCTATCCATTCGTTTACCCGATTGCGATCCCAATCGTGGATGTCTTCATCAAACATCAATTCAAAAAAGCGATGCGCCAAATTACCCATCAAGGTAGGATCGGGTACAATACTTAGGATGGAAGACTTACGCAGCAATAGTTTTCGGCGAAATACCCATTGGTAGGGATAGTAAAATAAGGTATCCAGACTACTAAAGGTCTCTTGTTCGCTATGGCCCAAGAGGTCGGGGCGTTGGGACTTTAAAAAGGCTTTGGGACGACCCAAGGGGTAAAAGGGCAATTGCTCTTTGCGGGGAAGCTCAAAAAAGACGTCAAAATTGCTTGGCGCTCCTTTGGATAAGTGGAGGCTAATGGTTGATAGGTTATCAAATCTTGCTTCTAGTTCATCATGTAGAGGGTGGGGATAGACTGCGGTACCATCTACTTTTTCTGGCATGATCAGCAGCAATTGTTGTCGGGTGTAATGAACTGGGCGGGGGCGTTGCCAGAGCAGCAATTGGTTTTTATCAGTAGGACCTTGTAGCCTTACCTTTTCTTGTTTGAGATAAGTTAATTCGCTTTGATACCAAATGGAAAAGAAGTGATCCTGTTCATTGCGACTAAAATTCCACCAGACCAGACGATCGACAGCATCAATGACTGCACTACTCTGATGCAAATAAGGCAAATGATCCAATGCCTCTTCTCTAAAGGTGATGGGAGAGGGTTCATAAATAGTCCTGACGATGCGCTCTAATTCCAAATTGCTCAACCGAGTTTCGCGCTCTGGCAAGACCTCCAATAGCTCTTTGATGCGCTGGGCCTGACTACTCAGTACGCGGAGCGATGGATTATTTTTGTTCCGCTCTTCGTATTCTTCGCTGGCCCATCTGCTGAGGTAGTCAAAAACCTCGATGACCTCTGATTTGGGTACGGAGTGATTGATGTTGTGGCGAGTTCGGCTAAACCAAAATTGGTATTGCTGTCGAATATTTTCGGCATCTATTTTTTTGTCTTTTCCAGCGGCTTCTTCCAATTGCTCAAAATAACGACGGATGGCGATCTTCCAACCCTCGCCTTGCAAACCAGGAGTTTGGGCGATCTCGCTGGCGATGATATTGCCCAATTCATCAGATAGGGGCTTGACGGCAAGGGATACGAACTCTAAGATTTTGTAAGGGTCAATGGGTTCCCAGAAAAAGGTGGTGACTAGCTTTAGAATTTGTAGGCTGGGGCGAGCGAGGGAAGCCGAGCGAATGCCTAGACTGGGTAGGCCCTCCTGAATAAGGGCATTGTCTAAGGCCCTATTTTTTTCGGGGATTAAACAATAGGGGCGAAAATTGGGATTGCGACGGAACAAACGGGCGAGATAGTCAGCTGCCGCTGTTTCCCGTTCCGCTTTGATGATTAAGAGGCTACCATCTGCTTTCAAGGACTGTTTTTGTACGGGCTTATCCCTATTGAGCAGCATTTGTTGAAATTGCCCCAAGTCGCTGTCCAGCACAGGAGATGGGGTATTCAGGCTGTTGATTTTTACTTTTTGTTGGGTCAATAGATCAAATAAGCGGCGATAATGGCTGGGCAATAAGTCCAGTGGTTCATTGATAGATACTTGTTGGATCGGATGCTGGCGGCGGGGGAGGGCTTCCAGGATCGCATTGAAGCGATCGGCAAAACCAGGGGAGAGCAGTAAGGGCGTTTCTTCGCTATCAGTGGCCTGAAAATACTGCTCGATGATAGCCAGTACCTGAAGTCGTTCGGGCATGTTGGGCATTAGGCCAAAAGACCAGTTGGCCAAGAGCAATTCATCTCGCATGGCCAATAAGGCGCTGGCTGTGGCCAATTGATCTGCTTCAAAGGAAGCCTTGAAAAAGGCCATCTCTTCCACTTCCAGATAGCGATATACGGCTTGTCGGTATTGCTCGATGCGCAAATGCTCGATATCGGCAGGCGGATGAACCAAACCCAGATGCTGCTCCAAAAAGTGGAGCACTCCTTTGGGGCCCAGATAATTTACACCAGCTTCCAGCGATAAATCTCGAGGCTGTACGATGTCGTCAAAGGCTAATCCAAAATAGAGGTGCATAGGCAAAATGTAGGGCTTGAAAGCGGTTTATTGGCTCAAATCGGCTGCAGTTCCCATGCCCCGAATATCGAAAACATATATGGCCTTTTCAAAATTCCCCACTTCTTTTCTGTAAAAGGGTTGCAACCAGGGTTTGCGCAGATAGGAGGTATCGCCGACAATGAGGTATTGGGCGCCCTGATCGACATAGCGTTGTACTTGATCTGTAGGGATGGTCCCTCCAATGTAGAGTTCAGTCCAGCCCTTTAGATTAAGGTGATAAAGGGTATTATTGGGGCTTTGGTCAGGGACGCTGACTACCTTATCTGGGTATTGGATGCCCTTTGATCGGAGAAAGGCCCTTAGCTCTTTGGTTTTGTAATAAGCGGGATTGAAATAGGACATATGTACGCCATTGGGGTCATAGCGATAATTCAGAATACCTTTAGCATGATAAATATTGATACCCAAAAAAAGAACAAATAGTCCTTTTAACCACAAGCTGCTTAGCCATTGGGGAAAGTGTTTTTTCAAATCCATCAAAACCGTTACCCAAATGGCCAATGGATAAACGAGTAGATCAATGACATAATAGTCGTGATCATTAAATTTTTTGTACCAAAGCAAGCCATAGGCCATTTGGGTAACGGTTTTGATGGATTTGAAAAAACACTTTCCCCAATGGCTAAGCAGCTTGTGG
>JBCBDH010000674.1:0-3557 GCA_038529855.1 Bacteroidota bacterium
GGAAGGTGGGGGAAGCTGTGGAGCTACCGATCGGCAAGAGAAAATATCGGATTTGGAACACCACGAGGATCATCGCATGATGTCTGGTTGTGGAGGAAGGATCATAGATATTGCAATTGCTTCTGATCATTCGATGTTTCTAAAATTTGGAACCATTAATAATGTGCGGAATCACCTGGAAGGTATTTTGAATAATGTGCAGACCAATTATGACAATGAATTTGCCCAACCGATCACCTTTAATGCGGTGACCTTCTTTATTTCGGCCTGTGCCTTTTGTGATCCTTGGACCAGCTCTACGAACTCATCATCACTGCTGAGTTCTTTTAGAAGTTGGGGAAATGACGGGGGCTTTGGTACTGGTTTTGACATTGGACAGCTTTGGAGTAATCGGAATTTTGATGGGACGACCATTGGTCTGGCTTATGTAGGAACGGTCTGTGGTAGTAGCCGCTATAATATTTGTCAGGATTTTAGTACTAATGCAGCGCGACTACGCGTGCTGAGTGCCCACGAAATTGGCCATAATTTGAGTGCCCAGCATACGCCTGGAGGGATTATGAATGCTACGGTCAATACCAGCAATACCTGGAATCAAATTTCTATTAATCAAATCAGTAGTACGACTGCTACGGCAAGTTGTTTGGCCAATGGTGGAATGGGAAACTGTGCTGGTGTACCTTACCTGGGCAGCGTGACTTATGGAGACATCTGTCCAAATGTTACGACCTATTTCAACTTTAACAATACCCCCTGTCTGGATCGCTTACGGATTATTAGTGTATCTCGACCAGGAATTCTTGCCTGGGTCTCTGGAAAGTCGATTGTGGTCAGTCATACACTGCTCGATATCTTTGGCGGTACCGTTACCTTTGAAGGATTAAATCCCTGTGGTACGCCTGGAATTGGTGGAACCATCACCTTTACCTCCTTCAATTGTGGTGCTCCACCTTGGTGGCCGCTGACCAAGCCCGATCCTAATGGCAGTGTGAGCAGCAGTCGTTTTCAAATTGGCCAAAACATGGATTTATTGACCCTTACGGATCAAGAAGCCAGAGGAGAAGATAAATTCATTAGGATAGCAGACATCAGCGGACGCATCATTTTCCAGACCCGCAATCCCGATGATTTGATCGATCTGGAATTGGGCGAGATGCCAAAAGGGGTTTTGTTTATTCAAGTACTAGCAGGGGAGGAAAGCGAGTCTTTCAAGATCATCAACCCCTAATGATTGATCCGTATTTACACGAATGGTAGAAATACCGATTTTTAGTTTATCGCCACCTAATAACTTACTTTAGTATTACTGTTAATTTATTTGATACCTTGTACACAAACATTTTTTAATAATCATCAATAAAATCGATAGGTGGCCTGGACTACCGTCTTGGAGGGGCAGCCTTCCTTCCAAGACGGTAGCCTTTCTGAAAGCCATCCGCTAAGAGATCGCCTTCCTACTTGTCTTCCCCACTTATTTTATGTAATTTAGTTCAATGATAAGTATATAGAATATTTTGTATACTGCATCTCTTCCGGTACTAATTTATTAATAACCTAGTCTCCTAGGTTTTCTACCTTTTTACTATTCCATCGACTAAGACATTAGGCTATTCTACATGAATCAGCCCTATCCATAATGTCAGCCTACACTCAAAATAAAGGGGTTTGGGTTTACTCCCAATCTACTTGTTGCCTGCCTTAGAGCTTTGGAGTAGCTCGGGACGCAAGCCATTTTTCCATTGGTACAGTTAGCTTATTTTTTAATTTTAAATATATACAATCAATGAAAACTAAATTTTTATTACTGTTATTTTGTTGGGTTAGCTTGACGGTTTACGGTCAGAAGGAGGAACGACCTCATGGAGCAGATTTTTACCATAATGACTATGATCTTTCTGATGAGGACTTTCTAAAATTACCTTGGGTAGGGGATTACGATAATTTGTTAAGAGCGATACAAGAAAAGCAGTACTTACTGGATTTGTACACCAATAATAGAAATACAGATTGCGATTATCTCTTTGATGGAGAGGACCTATCCAATGATCCCATCGTATTTGTACCTGTCTATTTTTATGTTTACAGAGCGCCTAGTAATGATCCTATTGTACCCACTGAGGCGGAGGTAAGGGCCCTGACCGATTACACCAATACTTTATTGGCTAATAGTGGTTCTCAAATACGATTATCTATTGCTTGTATTCAATTTCCAATTGAAGCGGATTATGTGATCATTCAGGATTCAGATGAACTAGATGATATGATGCAAGAATATGTGGATGGACCTGGTCTCAATGTACATATCGTCAATATTGGATATGGTTGGAGCGGTATTTACAATACGGATCAAGATGGATTAGCCCTAATTAGGGGGGAAGTGGTCAATGATCCTACAGAGACCTTAGCTCACGAGCTTGGACATTTCTTTTCTCTTCCCCATACCCATAGAGCAACTAATTTAGATATTAGTGCCGCCAATGGCGATGGTTTTAATGTACCTTGTTTTAGAGAAGCGGTATCGCGTAATCTAGTTTTTGATTTTGGTTGTTTCAATTGGCCCTGGGGACTTCCTTTTTCTCATTGTAGTTGGACGGGAGATGGTTTTTGCGATACCCCTGCTGACCCTAATGGAGATAGCTGTAACTACAATGAAGACTGGGTTGATTTTCGTGGAGAAGCCTTTGTTCCTGACGAAGATAATATCATGTCTTACTACGATTGTACAAGTAGCTTTAGCCCCATGCAGGTCAATGCAATGTGGAATAATCTATTGAATCGATTAGCAGGTAGTTGGAGTGATATTCTAAATGGGGATTTTGTAGTCAGTGATAGCTATGAGCCCAATAATGATGAGGACGAAGCTGGTTTAATTGCAGTTGGTGAAACGCAGATACATACACTACACGATAATTGCATTACTGATGAGGATTGGTTTGCAATAGAACCTGGTCAAGCCTTGGGGGATTACATTATTCATGTCGAGAAACTTCCTGATTGTGATTGGCCAGTAGATGATGTGGATGTGCTTTACAAGAATTTTCTTGGGAATATGGTAAATTTCATTCCTGCAAGCGTCGTGCCCCTAAATGGAAAATTTTACATCACGATTGATTGTCAAGAAGTAGCCAATGAGGAGTTGTTCATTCGGGTAGAAAATAATTCTAAACCTGAAGGTGCCTACAAAATCTATATGGAAAGTAGTGAAGGCAATGCCAGTATTGACGGTCCTGAAGTGATTTGCCAGAACCAATCTTATGAGGTAATTGATATTCCTTCGGGGGCTAGTGTGACTTGGAGTGCAACGCCTGGATTAAATTTAAGCTGTCTGTCTTGCAATCCCACTACCATACAAAGCGTAGGGGGGGCAAGTACTTATACTATCGAAGCTCTAGTGAGCGATAATGGCTGTGATATTAAGCTGGAACAAGAATTGACGAATAGCGCAACTATTATTCCGCCTTTTTTCATAGAGGAAATTATTCCTGCTTGCTATCACAGCCATTATCGCTCACTAGAGCTTCGATAGTATAAGTACTTGCCCCCCCTACGCTTTGTAT
>JBCBDH010000675.1:0-3552 GCA_038529855.1 Bacteroidota bacterium
CTTATCCTTTAGGAAATTTCTTTCCCTCCTGCCCAGTTAATACCATTGATAATCCAGATTGGTATGAGTTTACCGTTCAATTTTCAGGAGCTGTATCTGTCGTTATCACGCCTTACAACTGTCGGGGAGTAGGGGTGGGTGGAGCATTTGGCTTTCAGGCTGGTTTATACACAGACTGTAGTCCAAATGCACCAGCTATTGGTGTACAATGTGGCTGTACAACTGGTGGTATTGTCTTTTCTGCTTCGCTTCCCCTAGGTACTTATTATCTGGTCCTGGACGGCTGTGCAGCTGATGTATGTGAATATGATATACAGTTTTTTCCAGATATTCTTCCTTTAGACTCTATAGCCATACCCGAAATACCCACGGCCAGTGCAGACACGGTTTGTCCATTTGAATTGATTACCCTTTCTGTACCACCAGTTGATGGAGCCAGTACTTATTTTTGGAATCTGCCAGTAGGCGTTGTCCCTGTAAGTCCCCCTCCTTATTGTAATCAGATAGACGTTTTCTGGGGGAATAACTCAGGGGGCGTATCTGTCACGGCTGCTAGTGATTGTTCCGCCCAACAAACCTCTGATTCCTTGCTGATTACCGTCCAACGATTTGAATCCGTGGAATTTGGTTCTTATTGCTTTCCTAGTGAAATTGGATATTTTCATGCGGGTACACAAACCTTTTATCCATCCAGTATTGATCTTCCATTGATTACAGCTGAGGGTTGTGATAGTATAGTCAGACTAGAGATCGAACAAATCGTAGAACCCATTGAGGTGGTCTTTGAAGCACTATGCCCAGGAGAAGTTTTCCCCATGCCATTTGGAGATATTACCAGTGATACCGCTTTTACCTATGTTTTTGAGGGAGAAGGTCCAGCTGATTGCGACAGTACCCTTATTGCCCGTATTGTGACGGTGGATGTCGTTTTGGAAACGAGTGCGACAAGTAATATTTTAGATTGTGAGGATGCTGCGAATGGGGTGCCTCTATCTGTCAGTTCTACACAGCCAACGACTTATGAATGGACGACTTTCGAGGGCGAAATTCTGAGCGATCCAACAGATTCTACCATTTTGGTTGGCCAGTCAGGGACTTATACCGTTGAGGCAACCGTATTTACTAATGGTATTATCGCCTGTGTTTTAGAAGAAAGCTTTACCGTTGAATCAGTTTATCCCAATGTGCTGGCTGGCGCTTTTAGTCCAAGTTGTGGCGAGGAAAATGATGGTTTTGCCTTTGTTGAAATTTTTATTCCTGGTCAGCAAAACATCACTTATCGTTGGTCTGATCCTGATTCACAGACAACGGCCACAGTGCTCAATCTAGCCCCTGGTAATTATGACGTTACCCTCACGGCTGACGATGGCTGTACCTTTGTCGAGTCTGTCATCATTGATCCCCCCATTGAATTTGAAGTCATTACCACTTTTGCAGATTGTGATAAAACCAATGGAACAGCCAGTGCAGAAGTTATTGCAGGATCAAGAGCGCCTAGCTATATATGGAGTAGTGGTGGAACAGGGGATAGCCAATCAGGATTGGACATAGGCGTCTACTTTGTCACCTTGGTAGACCAAAACACGGGCTGCACCAAAACGGAAGCCTTTAAAATAGAGGAAGACCCCGCCTGTACGGCCATCATCTCAGGTTTTGTATTCGATGATCGAGAAAGCCCAGATTGTGTGCTTGATGCAGGTACTTTACCCATTGCTGGATTGGCCGTCAAGGCATTAGAAGGCAATAATTCTTTTACAAGTTTCACAGACGACACAGGTTATTACGAATTTGAAGTGCCAATAGGCAGCTATGAAATATTGGTAGGAAACCCAAGAGGAGATTACGTCAGATTGTGTACGGACCCTTGCGGAGTGAATGCGACTGACCCTGGTCAAAGCTATTCCAGCTGTGATTTTTACTACCAATTCATCGAAAAGCCCGATCTCTCTCTACAGGTATTCAAAGACCCTGTTTTCCCTGGTAGCAGTTTTAACCTAATCCTCTCCGCGGCCAATGTTGGCAATATTCCCTTTGATGCCCAATTGAGCTTTTTCTACGACCCCAATCTGGTCTTCAACAGTGCCAATATTCCTCCTACAGATGAAATCGGCAATAACCTCATCTGGGAGCTACCTGACTTTAGCCCTGGCGACGAGAAAAGCTTCACCGTCACCTTTACTGCGGGGACTAATTTACCCAATGGAACGGAACTCAGCTTTTTCTTTTCCCTCACACCACTAGACGAAGACCTCACTCCAGCGGACAATGAGTTTGGCTGCTCCATCACCGTAGGTGAAATCCTCTTCCAGTTAGCTGTCTCTGAAAATCGGCAACAGGAGCTAGATTCCCGCAAATGGGCCAAGCCTAAAGATATCACCGTCCCTTCTCGCATCTATCCCAATCCCTCTTCTGGCCCCGCTATCTTGCAATACGTCGCCAGAGAGGAGGGCTTGTTGAATGTAGGGATTTATAATAGTCAGGGGCAATTCCTAAAACAAATCCCCCACAACGAGCAGATTTCTGATGACCTACAAGAGTTAGCTATCGAACTTTCTAATGCCCAATCAGGTGTTTATTGGATTATTCTACAATGGGCAGAGGGTAGGCAGGAAGTATTGCGGTGGGTGCGGTTGTAACAATCACTTGTATTGAAACCTTCCTCCAATGATAGAAGAGAGCGCAACGGAAGACGAATATTCATCTTCGGTTGCGCTTTTTTTATCACATTACTAGGCGCTTATATTTTTGTTGGTATTCAAGCTTATGTCGATTTAGCAGAAGGTTTAGCGCGATGGGCAGATGATCATTCCAACAAACGCGCAGAACAGCACAGTGATTTTTTCTTTGATGATTTGATGAGTCCAGGGGAGGAATATCGCTATTATGTAGAGGATACTTCAGGAATATTTTTATTGCGTATCGCCCCTTTGGATAGCTTCACCTTGGGCTATGAGTGGGAAAAGAGATTGGGTGGAAGGATGCTTATACAGAGAAAAGGGGAGATGATGGTTGAAAAATCCAGTATTAAGGACAGTCAGTGGAGTATTCGATATGGAAATGATTATTTTCGGCCTGCTTATCGCTTCTTAGAAGATTATACGACAACTAGTCAGATTGAAATATTGGTTTCAAAGCGAGGACCTTTATCGACGAGTGTCGCGGTGATTAATGAACTATCTGGCAATCAGGTAAATAGCTTGTCGCCCCCCTTATTCTTTAAAAAGTGAAGTATTGAGAATGTTTAAAAAGTGAAGTATTGAGAATGGTCAAAACCAATCCCTCTGGAGCATTGCTTTGCCAAGAGGCCATTTATTTTGGTGGTGCTTACAGCCTTTGGGACAAATGGCGTATGTAGGGCACAGGTTCTCTCAAGGTGATCTATTATAGAGGAATTTCCGCTTTTGATGCGGAAATGCAGGCTATGGGGAGCGAATTGACTTTTGTCAATTTAGTGTTGATGAAAAATGGATTGCTATTTCGCCTTAATGTCAATCAGAGAATCCAATGTGTGGGCAAATAATTGGACCACTTTAGAAGTCAATTTGGAGAGAG
>JBCBDH010000676.1:0-3546 GCA_038529855.1 Bacteroidota bacterium
AACTTAACCCGTTTACTGCTGTCTTCAGCAGTAAACGGGTTAAGTTTTACACCTTTAACCAAGAGGATACGGAGGTGATTTGGGAAGTATATGGAGAAAGAACAGCGGAAAATGCGACCAATGGTTTAGTGGTTTATTGTGGTGTTTATGATGGAGAGCTGACTCATGACCAGCCTTTCAAGTACAGAATGGTCTTATGGATTAATCAGCAGTATGATGGCAATCAACCTCGATTTTATGAGTTTGCCAACCCCTGTCCACCATTTTGTAAGGAAGAGGATATTTCATAGCTGTTTGACCTAAGGTAAAATAAAATAAGTTGCACTAGCAGCACAGATTGTAATATTCTGGGGGCGCTGCCTCAGAGGAGTTTATTTCAAACATATAAAAACAAAAAAATGGCTAAAAAGCAAGCATTACCTGTTAAGCCTATTGTCGAGGCTGAAGACGCCTTGTTTCTCGATCCAATCGAAGTACAAACTTTGCGAAACAATTGGGTTAACTATAGCTTAGATAGCATTTATCAATTATTTCTTCCCCCAGAATCATTAACGGGTAAGGTCATTGGTTTTATGATTGACAATACTGATCTGGCCAGTTTTTTCCCAACAGGTAATCCAATTGCAGGGTCGGAAATTATCTTTTACATGGGGGCTGATTTAAACGCAGGGCCAGGCCAACCTCAATTTGCTCCAATCGCTCAGCTGCTTTTACCAGGGGAAGATCCCTTCGCCTATAACCGTTGTTTAAAGTTGAATTGGAAGTCAGATGTCGTTTTACCCAATGCGGCTAATGCGAGCTTTGTCTCTCCTGATGGCAGCAATTTGAAAGGCATCATCGTGCGCAAGGGGGCGGCTTCCAGGATCGTTAAGGATTTTCCGATCAATACTTCCTTGGTTTGGGACTTTGTCTCTAGGTGGTATCTTTCCAGTGTCAATCGCAATTTATTTTACAGTGATTTATATGGGGCGAGATTGGCTTTTTACACCTTTAATGCCAATGATACCAATATGATTTGGAATGCATTTATCAATCGAACTACGAATAAAGACACGGATGGCTTATTGATGTATTGCGGGGTGAATATGAATATCAATCAAAATGAGCCCTTCCCTTTTAGAATTATATTGTGGATGAATCAACAAACGCTTATTTCCGAGCCGCAGTTTTTTGAATTTGCCAATCCTTGTCCTCCTTTCTGCAAAGAAGAGGAATAAATAGCTTACACTCATCGCAAATTGGTTTGGAGTCCCAAACCAATTTGCTTTAAATTTAGACCATATAAAGCCGTAAAATTATCCAATGGATCAAGAACTCGCAAGGGTGCTCGCCCTGGTGTCGACCTATTCTATCTTATTACCTTCAGGATTGTGTTTAGCACTGATTCTGAAGAAGCAGGCTTCGCGTGAGCAGATCATTTTGGGGGTTTTATTGCTTTGTTCTATTGTGACAGAGGGGCTGTCCATTTATATGGGGCAATATCTGGGCTTGAATAATTTGCCCCTCTTGCATCTATTTACGGTCGTTCAGTTTTTTCTCTTGGCCATGATATATCGAGGGAATTTACATCCCTACATCACCAATCGACAAATCGACTTTTTGATTATTGGTTTTGCCGTTTTTGCTATTTTTAATAGCATTCTAAATGAATCTATCTTCCAGTTTAATCCCGTCGCACGGGCGGTGAAAAGCCTGATTGTTATCGCTTTTGTATTGACCTATTTCTACAAATTATTGCAAGAGCTCAAGATTCGAAGACTGGAATCCCTTCCCTTGTTTTGGATCAGTACAGGTTTGCTGATTTATTTTTCTTCCAACCTTTTCGTTTTTATTTTTAGTAATTATATCTTACCTTCTTCTTACTTAACCTTTACCTTTTGGGGTATTCATGCTGTGATGAGCATCTTGATTAACCTTTTCTACACCCTCGCATTATGGGCGAAGCCGGAGAAGCCAAAATAGCTTTTTTATTATTCTTAGGCATCATTGGAATGTTGCTTTTGGCCATTGCCGTGGTCTTGTTTTTTTTGGTCTATCAAAGACGTTTGTTGGCACAGCAGGATCAGATTCGAGAGATGGAGCTCGAATACCAAAAGCAGTCACTCGATGCCATCATACAGGCGCAAGAGGCAGAGCGGAAACGGATTGCTCAGGATTTGCACGATGAGGTGGGGAGTAAGCTATCTGCTACCAAGCTATTTGTCAAACGCCTATCCAAAGATCGCGAACTCAAGGAATTTGACCACCTAAAGACAGAGACCGTAGAGGTTATCGACGAGACCATCATTAATATCCGAAGTATTACCCGAAATTTACTGCCGATGAGTTTGGATCGCTTTGGGCTAGTGGCGGCCGTTGATGATCTTTGTAAGAGAATACGCGAGTTGGCCCTTTTTGAAATTGACTTTCAACATAACCTAGAGGAGCGCCTACCAGCACCCAAAGAGTTTGCCCTCTATCGAATTTTACAAGAACTCATCAATAATACCACCAAACACGCCGCAGCTAAAAGAGTTGATATTTCCCTTTCTAAAGTAGATCAGCAGTTGATGCTTCACTATCAAGATGATGGCAAAGGCTTTGATCTCAATCTGGCCAAAAAGGTAAATACAGATGGTTCAGGCTTGGGGCTTAGGAGTATTGAGAGTCGCGTCAATTGGTTGGAAGGGGAAATGGACTGGTCTTCTTCAGGGCAAAAGGGTTTTGCTTTGAAAATTCGCATGGCTATTCCCTGATTTACTTTTCTACAAAACCATCAAATATGTCTACGTCTTCTTCCCCCTCCATTCGTTTGGCCATTGCCGATGATCAGGTTCTATTTATCAAAGGACTAAGACTGCTTATTGGCGATTTTGACAATATCGAACTCCTTTTTGAAGCAGTAAATGGACAAGAACTGATTGATAAAATTCGGGCAGCAGATCATCTGCCTGATGTGATTTTGATGGACCTCAAAATGCCAGTTATGGATGGAATTGAAGCGACCAAACAACTCAAAGCAAGCCATCCTCAGATAAAAATCATTCTACTGACGATGTATGATGACGAACGCCTCATCAATTACATGATGGAACATGGAGCCAATGGTTATCTGCTCAAAAACGAAGAACCTGAAGTCCTGCGGGAAGCCATCGAGTCAGTATACAGCAAAGATTTTTACTTTAAAGATTATGTCTCCAAGGCCCTGCTCAAAGGGCGGCTAGCCAATCAAAAAATAGAAATGGAGAATGTTAGCATGCTATCTCAGGTCAACCTAACCCGCCGAGAATTGGAGATCCTTCGCCTAATTTGTCAGGAGTTAACGACTGGTGAAATTGCTCAAAAGCTCTACCTCAGCCATCGAACCGTGGAGGGACATCGAAACAATTTGCTTCGAAAGACAGGAGTACGCAATACCGCAGGATTGGTGATTTTTGCGATAAGGGAGAAGTTGTACATGCCAGTCTAGAATCAACATCTATTGCGACTTGCCTAAGCCGTAAAAGGGCATTTGTAGGTCGATTATTAAATTCCCAATATGCTGTAAAGGAAAAAACAGCCCTATAC
>JBCBDH010000677.1:0-3545 GCA_038529855.1 Bacteroidota bacterium
TTGGTGGTTAAGATACTGCCATTTTTGGAAACGCGGATGCCGTGGCTGGGGAATCCATCCGTCATATAATCCAGGCTAAGTACTGGTCCAGCGCTTCCACTCGTATTGATCGTTCCAGTCAGATCAGAGTCGATATCTGGTGCCCAGGTCATTACCAGCGGGTTGGCACTGGCTAAGCCTAAGTCAAAGCTGTTGGAGGATAATTTACTTCCGTTGGTCGCACTGGTGGCTGTATCTGTTTCGGTCCCCGTAGTGGTATATAAGGAGACATTAGGGATGGGCCATACATTGTCGATAAAGACTTCGTAAGAATAATCTCTGTGCGTGGCACCATAAGTTCCTGACTGACTAAAACCACTGATGTTACTGCCGTCCCAATCAAATTCTGCAACGGAAAGAACCCGATAGCTACCTACATAATTATTGTGATTATCCCCTCTATAGAAAGATTCAAATTCCATATCAATGGGACTGGGTATCGACCCAATCCAAAGATCGAGGATATTACTGGCTCTTACGGTCTCTTCTGGATCGACCACCTTGCGGTGAGGAATCCAGGCTTTCAGTTCTATTCTGAAGTGATCTTTTGGTGGTTCTTCTGGTTCTGGTGTTGGAATTTCTGGACTGATTCTGCGCACGGCTACACTGCGATTTGTTTCTGCATTACCACTGACTCCACCATGATTAAACAATACGACGGTAGCACTAATACCATTGGCTGCTAGCTCGCTCTCCACTATACCTTTTGCTTTAATGGCTCTAGCACAAGAGAGGTGACGATTAAAATCATTACCCCCCTCGATACTGGCAAAGCCATGAATTTCGATCACATCATTATTACTCGCCCTTCTGGCCTCCGCCCTCAGCATATCTGCAAAACCCCCCTTAAAAGTATCGCAATTGACATCAAATAGATACCTTGGGCCAGCCACCGCTGTATTGGAAAAGGTACAGTCAGTAGGTTCGCCAATGGCAGTAGGGCCGCAGGCTTTTTGGACATTGGGAGCAGAGGCGGCGGCAGATTGGCCATTGCCATTTTGCTGAACAACATGTGTCAACTCATGGGCCAGTAGCTTTTGACCATCATGGGTATTGGGTTGGTATTCTCCTTGATTAAAATAAATATCCTGGCCATGTGTAAAAGCTCGGGCGGCCAATTGCTGGTTCATTTGCACTGCACTAGGGTCAGTATGAACCTTTACTTGGCTAAAGTCCGCATTAAAAACTGGCTCCATATTTTGCCGTGTATTTTTCGTCAGCCCTTGTCCGCTGCCACGCGACTGAGAAAGATTTTGTTCTAAATCTCGGTCAGGTAGGGGAGGCTGCTGGGTAGGCGTGGGCCCAGGGCTCATTTTGCGTTGCAGCTTTTCCTTTTTTTCGCAATCTGCACACTTTCTTTGCACCTGAGGTGTAGCGGCTGGCGTACTCACCGCCTTCTCTGCCATCGCATTGGCTTCTTGTTCGTAGTGGTCATTGGCCTCTCCAAGCTGTAACTGCGGCTGGATGGTGGAAGGACCAAAGAAGTGACTTGGGGCCTGGGGAGCCAGATCGAAAAAGTTATCCTTTTGTTCGACGCGATGATCTCGATGAGCGGATTTGGAGCGGCGACGGCTGCGGCTGGATCGATTTTTCATGTGATAATAATGGGGTTTTAGCTAAATGAGTTGTTACCTAAAATGAGTGGTACAAGAAGCAGCAATACTCCAAGTACAAGCTATTTATTACCGCATTGATGATTGAATACGCTGTAATGGGGAATAGCTTAAAGCATTCTGTACGAAACGATGCCTCTCTGGGCCATTATCACAGCATATATAAGCCTTTAAAACTAAGCATTGCTTAATAATCAGTAAATAAGGCGTATATACATGCTTAAAATACGTAATTTCTTAGAAATATGATAGGGGGAGCGGATAATTTTAGTTAAAAAAGAAGTGCTTACTGCTATGGAATATTAATCTTTGTCCTTATCATTCTTACACTTTATAACATCTTCTTTAGAGATTAGCGGTGTCGAAAGTCTTAAAGACGAGGTTTGCAATTACACGGCATGGGAACCAAACTAGATATTATGAACATCATCGCCCTTCCCCAAGACCTTCAAATCAACAGTGACCTCCCCGTCCAATTATACGATTATCGCAGTTTTCAAGACTCCCTGCGAAGCAAAATCAACCTGACCAAAAACATCTTTAGTTTCTTGATCAAAGGAACCAAAGAAGTCATTACGGACGATCACATCGCCAAAATTGAAAATGATCATTTTTTGCTGATTCGGTCGGGGAATTGCTTGATGACGGAGACCTTATCCACTGATCAGAGCTATAAAAGTGTATTGCTGTTTTTTACAGATGAAGTCCTCTTGGATTTTGTGGAAAAACACCAATTGCATAGCCAAGCCCATAAAAAAGGGGCCTCCTTTTTTGTCTGTACTTATGATCACTACATCCATCATTTTGTGGAGGCTTTAGAACAAATTGAGCAATTGGCACCATCGCTTCAAAGACCCTTGCTGATGGCAAAGCTCGAAGAGATATTGATTTATTTGACCCAAAAAGAGGGGCCTGCCTTTATCAACTGCTTGCTGAAAAACGAAGATCCTAAGATTATTCGCCTAAAAAATGTAGTGGAAAATAATAAGCTCAATAAGCTCACGCTTCAGGAGTTGGCCTTCCTCAGCAACATGAGCCTGTCTACCTTTAAAAGAACCTTTTTTGAGCAGTATCAACTGACCCCCATCAAATGGTTTCAGGAAAAGCGATTGGAACATGCGGCTTTTCAATTGCGTACCCAGCAAAAAAGTCCAAGCGAATTATTTGAAGCCGCAGGCTATGAAAATCTTTCCAACTTTGTGCAAGCCTTCAAAAAGAAATTTGGCCATACCCCTAAACAGTATCAATTGAGAATGAACATTTAGCAATACTTTTTGGGCCTTTGCCAGTAGGGTGTAGTACGGAAATCCCTGACCTTTGTATCGTCATTACAATTTAGAACCCAAGGGTTTAAATCTACCCTAACTACAAAAATTGAATACTATGCAAAGAGCTATCGTTTTCTCCATCCTCGTTTTCTTACTCACCAGCCCATTGATTGGGCAGCAAACTTTTACCCTCAAAAGTGATAATCTAGGTGGTGAGACCACAAAAACAGAAGAGTTTAATGGCTTTGGCTGTACTGGTGACAACCAATCGCCCCAACTGTCTTGGAGCAATGCACCAGAAGGCACCAAGAGTTTTGCCATCACTATGTATGATCCTGACGCACCAACGGGTAGCGGTTGGTGGCATTGGGTGGTTTTTGACATCCCCGCTTCCGTTAATGAATTGGTGGCTAATGCGGGTAATCCAGCTTTGAAATTGGCTCCTGAGGGCGCTATCCAAAGTATTACGGATTATGGAGCCAATGGCTATGGGGGTCCTTGTCCTCCTGAAGGGCATGGTTTGCACCAATACATCATTACGGTTCATGCTTTGAAGACGGATAAATTGGGTTTGGATGAAAAGACCAATGCAGCTGTAGTGGGTTATTATTCCAGATATAATAAC
>JBCBDH010000678.1:0-3540 GCA_038529855.1 Bacteroidota bacterium
CGTATATTGCGCTAAATCCTTATTCAATCGTTGATTGGCTTCATGGATGTAGCGATTGGTATAATAGGAGGTGATCAAGACATAGCCCAGCCCCAGCAAAATCAGAAGGAGAAAAAACAGACCAGAGATTTTCCAGAACAGGCTGTTAAATAGTTGTTTTGATGTATTCATGAGATTTAGATTTCTTCGTTAAAGCGATAGCCTACTCCCCAGGTAGTCAGGATATAAGTGGGCTGCGACAAATCCGGTTCTATCTTACTTCTCAGGCGATTGATGTGCGAATTGACCGTATGCTCATATCCATCAAAATCATAGCCCCAAACCAGATTGAGGATGCGTCCGCGATTATAGCTTTTGCCTGGATTGGAGGCCAGCAGATTGAGTAGGTCAAACTCTTTTGGAGACAGTTCTATGCGTTTATCGCTGATGGTGACCTTGCGCTTTTCGATATCGATGCTCAAATTGCCATAGGAAAGCACTTTAGGGATAGAACTGTTGATGCTCTCCTCCATCATGCGCGTCCGACGAAAGATGGCTTTGACACGAGCCAGAAACTCCCTTACACTAAAGGGTTTGGTCAGATAATCGTCTGCACCAGTTTCCAGCCCTAGCACTTTGTCAATTTCTTCAGAACGGGCAGTCAACATTAAGACAGGAGTATTGATCCGTGCGGCGCGAATCTGCCGACAGATTTCTAGACCATCCATACCAGGGAGCATTAAATCGAGGATGATCAGATCAAAAGATCCAGTTAGGGCTTTATTAAGGCCCTCTTTCCCATCAAAGGATTTGACGAGGTGGCAATCCAGATCTTTGAGGTGTATGGCTAAGAGATCGACGATATCCATATCGTCTTCTACGACCAAAACATTTTTCATAGTTGTCTAATACTTATTTAAGTTGGCAAAATAGGCGCTAATTATCACAAAACTGTAACAAAAGCGTAGCCGATTAATCATTTCCAGCTCCCCTTTCCTAAAAGTACTAAAGTTTTGTGCAGGCTTTGACATCCCCAAATATCCAATACGGCATCCTAACTGTCTTCAAATTGACAAAAAACATCATTTGATGGCTTCGAGTATACAATAGTTGGGCAAAAACTGCGATTGCAGAAAAAAGCTATTTCTTCTTTTAACTACTGACTACCAGCTTATTAAGTTTTAACATTTTCCTAACTATTTCTCTCCTCTCTCTCCAAGACCTATCACTGTGATACTATTGTGATAATCCTGTGATCTTGGGGTTATCCTTAGCCAATAGTTTTGTCAACATAAAAATTAACCCTAATCCTATTCATCCATTAATTCAGACACTTATGAAAAAACCATCCATTCAACTCTTACTCAGTCTCTTTGCACTGCTTTGTTTCAATCCCCTTCAAAGCTTTGCTCAATGTGCGGGCGGGTCGATCGTGCAAACCCCTGAAGGGCAACAGCGCGTCTATACTTGCCCAGGCGATGGTAATCCAGATATCGTGAATTTCACCAATAATGGAACCCCCAATGCCAGCTATGCTTACGTCGTGACGAATAATGACAATATTATCCTAGCCATCAATGTCGGGAATAGCTTTGATTTCGAGGTAGCGCCTCCCGGACTTTGTCGGGTTTTTGGATTTTCTTACACTGGAAACATTACCGCACAAGAAGGTGACCTGGTTTACACTACCAAATTCTCAGATAATTGCTGGGCCATTTCCAATAATGCTATTGAGGTGGTACGCGATCAGCCAGACGGAGCGACCGTAAGTATGCCCGATGGCAGAACTGAATATTCCGCTTGCCTAGAAGATGGTATTCCCGATTTTGTAGGATTTGTCAATACCAGTACGGCTACCGCTACTTATCGCTATGTCATCACTGATGACCAAAATAATATCCTGGGTATTCCTCCAACCAACTTCCTGGATTTCGATGGTGCAGGCGTTGGTATTTGCCGCGTTTGGGGATTATCCTACACGGGTAATCTTACTGCTGGTCAAGGGGATAATGCCGCTACAACCGCTCTATCCGATGGTTGCTTTGATTTGTCTGATAATTTCATCACCGTTACACGAAATACAACAGATGGCGGTACGGTAAGTACGCCCTCAGGAGAAAATTTTGTCTCTTATTGTACAGGTGATGGCACTCCTGACATCGTTGACTTTAGCCATGTAAGCAGCTCCACGGCTGATTACATCTATGCCATTACAGACGCTAATAATATCATCCTGGCCATCACAGATGCGACAAGCTTTGATTTTGATGTCGCTCCAACTGGTCTTTGCCGCGTTTATGGTTTCTCCTACATTGGTAATGTAACCGCCGTTGTTGGTGAATCTGTTTTTACCACTCGTTTTTCTGATGGCTGCTACACTATTTCCTCCAATGCGATTGAAGTACAGCGCACAGGAGTCGATGGTGGTTCCGTAGCTATGCCTTCAGGCGCTACAAAGCGCTACACTTGTGCGCAGGATGGCAATCCAGATATTGTCATGTTTACGAATATGACCAGTGAGCCTGGCGCCAATTATGCCTATGTCATCACAGATAATCAAAATAATATCCTTGGTATTCCTCCAGGCAATAGCCAAGACTTTGACGGCGCACCTGTTGGCAACTGTCGAGTATGGGGTCTGTCTTACACAGGTAATATCACCGCTGGTCAAGGCGATAATGCCGTAATGACTGCACTTTCTGATGGTTGTTTTGACCTATCTGACAACTTCATTGAAATTTTAAGAGACAATCCAGATGGCGCTACCGTCAGCTCAGACAGAGGTGAAATGTTTTTCACTTGTCCTGGCGATGGAGCACCTGATGTCTTCATCATGAATAATACAAGTACTGTAAATTCTAATTATGCTTATGTCATCACTTCTCCTGCTCTTGAAATCCTTGGCATCAGCCCTGACGGTATGCTCGACTTTGAAGGTGCAGGTCCTGGCGAATGCTGGGTGTGGGGATTGTCTTACACGGGTAATATTACTGCCGCAGTAGGCGATAATGCGGGAGATGTAGCGCTGACAGACGATTGCTTCGATCTGTCCGATAATTTTGTAACCGTAATGAGAGTAGAGACAGAGGGTGGCATGGTTGATTCTGATAAAGGTCAGATCATCTATACTTGTCCTGGCGATGGTGTAGCCGATGGCTTTGCTATGAGCAATAATAGTACAGCAAGTGCTAATTATGGCTATGTGATTACAACTCCTGATTTGGAAATTTTGGGTATTAGTCCTGACGGCGTTCTTGATTTTGAAGGCGCTGGTGTTGGCGAATGCTGGGTATGGGGATTGTCCTATACAGGTAGTATTAGCGCTATGGTTGGTGATAATGCTGGTGCTGTGGAGCTAAGTGCAGATTGCTTTGATCTATCCGACAACTTTGTAACTGTATTTAGAGATAACCCTGAGGGTGGCATGGTCGATTCTGACAAAGGCCAGATCATCTATACTTGTCCTGGTGACGGCGTAGCTGATGCTTTTGTCATGAGTACTAATAGTGTGGCCAATTCTAATTATGGCTATGTTATTACTGATCCTAATTTAGAAATCCT
>JBCBDH010000679.1:0-3538 GCA_038529855.1 Bacteroidota bacterium
CGGAAAACCCGCGTTGTTGTAAGAAATGAGCCGTTTCCTTGGTCTTTCGTCTACTGCGAACGTAAACAATCGCTGTACCTTCCACATTCTTTAGAATCTCTGTCAGCTTTTCCAGCTTACCTTCTTCTTTTAGCACTACATAGGCCAAATTCTCTCTAAAAAAACTTTGCTGGAAAAGTCGGCCTTCCTGGAATTCGAGTTTTTCCTGTATGTCATGGACGACTTTCTCCGTAGCGGTAGCTGTAAGCGCAAGTACGGGGACCTTAGGAAGCAATTCGCGAATTTCAGCTATTTGGAGGTAGGGAGGACGGAAGTCGTAGCCCCATTGCGAGATACAATGGGCTTCGTCCACAGCCAGCAGATTGACCTTCATTCGACTGATGCGCTCGCGAGCAATTTCTGTTGTCAATCGTTCGGGAGAGAGGTAAAGAAATTTTGTGGAACCATAAACGCAGTTGTCCAATATCCGATCAATATCGCGGTAGTGCATCCCAGAATAGATGGCCTCAGCGGCGATTCCTCGCTTCTTAAGATTGCTGACCTGATCTTTCATCAAGGCAATTAAGGGAGAGACAACGATGCAAATTCCCTCCATGCAAAGGGTAGGGACTTGAAAGCAAATGGATTTACCTCCTCCCGTTGGCAGGAGGGCCAAGGTATCCTGACCTTCCAATACCGAATGGATGATTTCGGATTGCATGGGGCGGAACTGCTCATAGCCCCAATATTCTCGCAATATGTCTAATGGCTGTTGCATATTTGTGCGGCATCGTCGTACCTTATTCAGCCAGCAAATTAACAAAAATCGGGGAACTATGGCCAGCTATCTAAACGCCTAGCAATTGTCGGAATTGTGCGGTGCTTTGAATGGCTTCTTGGCTTGTTTGCATATCAAAATCACGGGCGGGTTCCAACATCTTGCGGAGGGCTTCGAAGTCAATTTTTGCGTAGTCTTCAGCCGCAAATACCGCTAGGCGATTGCCGGGAAGGAGACAGAATAGCCGAGCGCCTGGATTGGGCATTAGATGTAATTCGGACCAGCGTTCTTGTGGGATTTTGATGATGCCTTTACTATCTCCAGTGACCAAAACGATCTCTAGCTGATGGAGTTGTTCATTGATATTTGGGGCTGATTCAAATTGGAAATTGGCTTGTAATTGAATACTTTCCTCCATCTTGAGCAAGCGGTCCCAATTGTAGATGCCCATTTGAGTGATGTCAAAGGAGCGATAGACTTCAGCCATGAGCTGCAGGCGTTCTTGCTCTTCTTGTACGGCAAGCATGGCTTTTTTATAATTATTGACCCAGTACTCAGGAGAAAAGGCAAATAAGGCGCGAAGGGGCATGATGGCAGCTACCTGACAGCTAAAGTGTTTAGTACTATCGCGAGAATAGAGATTCAATTGATAGCGATTGCCGCGTATCTGCTCCATATCTGCCATGTGATTTTTGGTCCATTCTGGAAAGGCTTTGCCAGAAAGGTTTTTCCAAACCATTGTCACAGCGGGTTCCTTTCGCCCTTTAAAGGTGATGACCTTTCGGCTTCCAACCTTTGTCCATCCCAGTCCATAAGCATCAAGCTTGGGTTTCAATAAATTATCTTGCATTTTTCTAAATGCTGGATTCCACAGACTATCCCGTCTATTATTTAGAAAAATATCCAGGATGGCTTCATAATTCAAAGCAAAATACTTTCGATTTAGTGGGAAGCGAAGCCCAGGTTGTTTTTTGCGGATTCGCTCTTTTTGGGCCAGCCACTCGGGGTTGATGTCTGGACTTGTGGTGCCCAAACTATCCCATTGTCTTCCCGCTTCATCCAAGAAGTAAAAATCGTAGTCATCTTCCGCTTCAAAAGAGGCCATTTTGACTTGTATGGCTTTATTGGGATCAATCCTTAAATCCTCACCGTTTTGGGTGATGTGCAGCTCAAAAGTGCCAGCAGTTTCAAAATTGGAAATACTGTCATAGGCCATTGGAATACCAGCGAGGTAGATGTCGAGCACATCGTGTAATTCCCGATAGCGGCCTTCGACCATTCCACTGACCACCTGTCCTTCTACATCCAATAAAGCACCTGCACTTACCCTGACTTCACTTCCTGAGGCCATCCTAAATGTTGTGCCTTCAGCAGCATCAAATTCAAAGGTGTCAAAAGAGGGATCTAAGGCTGGTATGGGAGCCTGGACAAAGGGCTTTTGCACTTGTTCTAGTTCTTGGGTAGATTGGCATTGGCTAAATAGAAAAAGCATCAATAATAGTCCAAGTATGGAGGACCCATTCATAGCATTTGTTTTAATTATTCTGGGAATAGCAAGTTAATATCAGGAGATGCGATGGTAATAGATCAGGGTTTCTTTAGCAAGTGTTGATAAAAAAGCTGGCTCCATGCTGCGTAGGAGTACTGTACGATATCAAAATCAGCTCCGTAGGGAAAAACGGGTTGGTGCATACACTGCATCAATTCACTAGTTGGTCGGGTATGGCCACAATTGTAGGCCGTTGCCCAATAGCTCAATTTATCTTTATGGCTTGTAAACTGACTTTCATCGTGCCCTTCTGACATCATTTGGGCAAAGAGAAAGGCATAATAAAGCTGCCCTTCCAGAGATTCCATAAAATCCAAACGCGCTTGTCGAATGGCTTTGTGATGAAAGGGGATGCGTAAAATCGCGTCGCCGTAGCATTTTTTGAGCTGCTCATCCGCTAGTACAAATTCCTCAACTGATGCGGTAAAAGAGGGTTTCATCTGAAAGGGTCCGATCGAAAAATCAGCCACTTCAGCACCATACTGTACATAGGCCAATTCAAGGGCCGTTGTCTCCAACAAATCGCGAAATAAATTATAGCGCAGGAGCTCTGGAGCGACCACTGCCAAAGCCTCTTCCTGCGGGCCATCAAACTGCTTGGCGACCTGGTGAATCGTCCTTTGGTTTTGGTGAATAAAATCCATAGCTTCCCGAAACTCCAAGTCGAAATCGACGGGCACATTTAGGGCCATCAATAAGAAGGGTAAGGACAGTAAAAAGACTAATTTTTTCATTTCGTTTGATGTCGGTATATGCCTTATTTTTGAATACCTAAAGATGATCGTGTGGTAGCAGTAGTCGGTCTATAAAAAGTAGATGTGATAGGCTCTTAAACCGAAAATAATTTTCCAATATTGTGTGTTCTGCTTTAAAATGTTGATTTTACTGCTATCTAAGCCATTAAAACCATTTGTTTGACTATGCATCTCAGCGACATCCTAAGCCATCTTGGCGAAGAACGACAAGAATACTATAATGCCATCTCTCCCCCCATCATCCAATCCAGCAATTTTGCTTTTTCTACGCTCAGCAAATTCAGAAAAGCCTTTGAGGATGAGTTGGCTCATCCTATTTATACCCGTGGTAATAATCCAACGGTACAGATACTTCGCAAAAAACTGGCGGCACTAGAGGGGACGGAAGATGCCCTGGCTTTTGGTAGCGGAATAGCGGCCATCTCTGCCGCCAGTTTTTTGCGAAGTATCTGTACCGTTGGATTATTACCACGGGTA
>JBCBDH010000680.1:0-3532 GCA_038529855.1 Bacteroidota bacterium
CTGATATTGAGGAATTAACCAATGTTGTTGACATCGCTGCGCTTGGCTTACAAATTGCTCCCAACCCAACGGATAATTACTTGCAAATCCAGACAGATGAGCTCATAGATCAGCTGCAAATCAGTGATATCTATGGTCGCGTGATCTGGTCAGCTTTCCGTCCAGACCTTAGTACACAAATTGATGTACAAGACTGGCCATCAGGTGTTTATTTCTTTAGCTTAAATACAGCTGGTCAAATACACACTCAGCAGATTATTGTCTACTAAGCACTAAATCGAACGATCTGCACCAGTTTCCCTCTTGTCCTGCTTTGGGCAAGAGGGAAGCTTTTTTTATGGCTGTGCTGTTGAAGGTTGGCTAGTAGGGCTTGTGGTAAAAGGAGGATGGCTTCTTTGCTGTGATCAATGATTTGAGCGAGGGATTGAGCAAAATGACTGGATGCGATTTCGTGTTTTGCTCCCCAAGGCGGATTGCTCAGTAGGTAATAATCGAGCTTAGACCAATCCATTTGCAGGCTGTCTCTTTGTTCCAAGTTCAATTTTTTTTGACTTTCAAAAGCAGCTGTTTGTGCAATTCCAGTGGCCTCTTCGTTAATATCAAAACCCCAATGTGCCGTCTGTGGATGAATAAAAGCGGATTCTATCAATAACGTTCCTGATCCACAAAAGGGATCAATAATCGGAGAGGATAGGCTAGGGGAGATTTGGCTAGCCATTGCGGCGGCGATGGTAGTGGAGACTTGACCATTATAGCGATGAGTTCGCCAGGGGCGACGGTGTAGGGGTTTATCTTTCAAGCTTTGACCGATCAGGGCGATATCAGCTTCCAGGTGGTAGCGGATGCGTCGCTCGTCAGCTTGCCAAGGTGTTTTTAGTTCATTGGATAGGATGGGATGGACCCCCAATTCAGTCAGATGAGCATTGAGCTTATTCTCAACAAAAAAGCGGTTAAAATTTCTTTTCCCCAAAAAGCTTAAGGTAATGCGAGTCGCTATCTTTTTTGAGGCCAGCTGGGGAGCGATATGCTCTTTAAAATGTTCTAGCAAACGAGCAGCACTAGCGCGGGTGTGATCTAATTCTCGACAGCAAGCCAGCAAGAGGTAAGCATCATCGGCTATCCTCATTTGTGTGATGATTTTCTCCGTTTCTTTGGTATGCTCACCAATCACCACAACATTTCGATGACTTAGCCAGCTCGATTGGATGGATAGCTGTTTTTGTAATTCCGCTAAAAGCATGGACTCCAATCCCATTGGCGTGCGAAACCAATAGATGGACTGGTGTTTATGGGGAGCTTGCTGGTCGAGCCAGTTGGGAATTTGCATAGGCGGAGAGGGCTGAGCTTATTCGATAAACACGGCTTGTTCCTTGACATCTCGAATCTTGACCTCGATATTCTCTTGAAGCGTTGTATTAAGAGAAAGTCCCATATAATCTACATGGATGGGGAAGGATTTGTGTTTGCGATCGACCAATACCGCCACTTCTACCTTTTTAGGTAGAATATTCAGCAGGGGCTTGGTTGCATAGAAAATCGTTCGCCCAGTATTGGCGACATCATCAACGATGATAATCACCTTCCCTTCAATTTCCTCTATAGGCATTTCGATATTGACCTCAGAGGATAATGGATCGGCAGGGCTTAGGCGGATTCGGGTTAAGCGGATGGTACTCTTGGTGAGTTCGACCAATTGATCATAGAGAAGCTGGGCAAAACTCATCCCATTATTATTGATCCCCGCCAGGATGATTTCGGATTCCTCATAATTATGCTCGAGAATTTGGAAGGCCAGTCGAGTGATTTTTTGTTGGATTTGTCGGTGGTTGAGTAATTTCATAGGCTCAAAATTACTAATTTAAAACAATTCTGGATTAGCAAAAACATATTTCTTAAACCCGTTTAAGGGGCTTTTGGTCGTATATTCGTAATATAGTGAACGCAACTGATTTTCAAGAAGCGGCACTTTATATTGTAAATTAAGTATGCTTTTATGGTCCAACAAATTCTCTTTGCACTTGTTGTTTTTGGAGCTTCCGCTCTAGGATACCGCCAGTTCTCCCGCATTCGAAGGAACATACTGCTTGGCAAAGATGAAGAAATAAGCGATCAACCAGCAGAACGCATCAGAAATGTTCTACTGATCGCCTTTGGTCAGAAAAAGATGTTTAAGCGCTGGATTCCCGCCATTATGCATTTTTTCATTTATGCTGCCTTTCTCGTTACACAAGTGGAACTAATTGAAATTTTTGTCGATGGTTTGTTTGGTGTACATCGCTTCTTTGCTCCTTACCTAGGGGCATTTTATACCTTCATCATCAGCTTTATTGAAGTACTTTCTGTATTGGCCTTTGTGGCAACTTTTGTCTTCCTGGCCCGTCGAAATTTGCTCAAAATTCCTCGGTTCCACAAATCAGAGATGAACGGATGGCCCAAATTAGATGGGAATTTAATCCTCATCGGTGAATTGGTCCTCTTGGTAGGGATCTTTAGTATGAATGGTGCTGATACGGTTTTGCAGGGAATCGACCCCGCTCACTTTCCAGATACTGGATTTTTGGCCATTAGTGGTTGGTTGGGACCTGCGCTCTTTGGTGGTTTGGGAGAGACTTCGCTGATGGTAGTTGAGCGTTTTGGTTGGTGGTTGCACTTATTGGCCGTCTTAACTTTTTTGAATTATCTTCCGCATTCCAAGCATTTGCATATAATGTTGGCTTTCCCTAATACTTACTATGCTCGTTTGCAGCCTAAAGGAGAGATGGGTAATATGCCCGAGATAATGAATGAAGTGAAGTCGATGATGGGTTTGGTAGAAGGAGCGGAAGAGATGCCAATGGACGAAGAAATTCCTGAGTTTGGGGCAAATGACGTCTTTACCCTTTCTTGGAAAAATATATTAGATGCCTACACCTGTACGGAGTGTGGCCGTTGCACTTCTGTCTGTCCAGCCAATATCACGGGTAAAAAACTCTCTCCTAGAAAGGTCATGATGGATATTCGCGATCGGGCCGAAGAAATTGGCAAAAATCTGGATACGGGCAGTCTTGAATTTGTCAAAGAAGAACTTCGGGCAGAAGCGGAGGCCCTTACGCCTGCCAATTATGATGACGGGAAGACCCTATTTGACTACATCAGTACGGAAGAATTACATGCCTGTACGACTTGTAATGCCTGTGTAGAGGCTTGTCCAGTATTGATCAGTCCATTGGAGCCGATCCTGAAAATGCGTCGTTACGAGATTTTGACCGAATCTGCTGGTCCTGCTGATTGGTTGCCGATGTTTACCAGTATTGAGAATAGTGGCTCCGTATGGGCTGTTCCCGATGAGCGCGATCAGTGGGCCTTGGATGCCATGGCGGCTGAACAAACGGCGGAATAGTAAGTTTACACACTACTACTATTTTTACTATATTAGGTAAAACATTCCTCCTATGCGTAGATTTATACTTCTAAGCCTGTTTGTAGCTTTTAGCTATGTAAGCCTAGCTCAAGATACTTTTTCCATTATTGCCGTTGACCCTGAGACTGGAGA
>JBCBDH010000681.1:0-3459 GCA_038529855.1 Bacteroidota bacterium
AAGGAAGTAGAAGATAAGTTAGCGGAAATCAAGGGCCGGGAACAAAAGCTCGACCGCCTCATCAAGAACTACGAGCATATTTAAGGACCTTCTTGCTCAAACCACTTTTTTGGGCAATTTCAAAAGCAAAGGAGCTACCAGGACGACCAATTTTGAGTTGATAGGTCGGCGAAAGACTATCGCGATCAAAGGTCATGGCGCCATTAACGATACCCCTGGCTTTGAATGCATACATTTTGAGATTGGAATAGTGGGTAGTGATGACCCCAAAAATCTGTTTTTTATTCAATTGGTCGAGAATAGCTTCGGCAATAGCTCCTCCAATCTTTGGATCTGTACCAGAGCCAAATTCGTCAATGAGTATCAAAGAGTGTTCATTAGCATTTTCGAGAAAAATACGACTATTGCGAAGGCGAGAGCTGTAGGTACTCAAATCGTCATCCAATGATTGCTGATCACCAATATCAGCAAAGAGTTTTTTGAAGATGCCCATTTCCGATTCTGGATCAACGGGAATGAGCATACCAGACTGGACCATAAGCTGAAGTAAACCAACAGATTTCATCAGGATGGACTTCCCACCTGCATTGGGGCCACTTAAAACCAGGATGCGATTTTGATGTAACAGACTTAAATTAAAGGGAATAGTAGGGCGCCCTAATTGTTGATTTTTCAATAAAAGCAGAGGGTGATGAGCCTTGCGAATACCCAAGAAAGCATGGGGCTTTAGCTTTGGCTGAAAGCCTTTCATGCGCACTGCCAAATTGCCTTTTGCCCGAATGACATCAAAACGAATGATAAGTTTTTGGTAATTGGCCAAGGCAGGTGTATAAGGTCTGAGGGTAGCACTAAGAGTCTTTAAAATTCTGTAGATCTCTCTTTGTTCGCCTCTTCGAAGATCAAAAATATCATTGTTGATTTGAATAATGGCTTCGGGTTCGATAAAGGCCGTTTTTCCGGTAGCAGATTCATCGTGGATAATCCCTCGAATCTTTCTTTTGTGTTCTGCTGGTACACTCAGTACTCGTCGACCATTTCTAAAGGACTCTACATTATCCGTCAGCCAGCCTTTTTGCTTGTATTCACTGATCAATCGGCGGAACTGTTTATCCATTTCCCTCATCCGATTATTGATGCGATTTCTGATTTGCTGAAGCTCTGGTGAGGCATCGGGGCGAATCTCTCCTTTCTCATCAATAACCGCTTCTATAGCCGCAATCAAGGATACATCAATAGACTGCTGGCGGATGATCTGATATAGATCGGGATAAACTTCTTGGCGAACAGGGGTGAAAAAGCGAACAATGTCGCGAAAGGCACACATGATGAGATTGATCCTTTGCAAACCTTCAATAGACATGACGGAGCCCTCAATATCCAACATTTTCAGGTCATCACTTAGATCGTAATAGGCAGAGAGTGGAAAGTGATCTTTTTCTTCAATACTCAATTTAAACTGGCTGACTTCCAGTAACATTTGCTGAATAGGCTCAAGTTGGGTCAATGGGCTGATGGCCTGGACTTTTTCCTTACCCAAATCGCCCAAACACTCTCTTTCCAGTAGTTCTAATACCTTATCAAATTCCAGATTTTCAAATAAATCCTGTGGTTCTAGCTGCATGTCATCTGTATTCCGTAAAACTAGCGCAATTTGCAAAAATTCATAGTAAGTAACAATTTGACATCAAAGGAGTTCCGAGATAGCGCGGTTTTAAAATAGGAAAAGCCTTACCTTTGTGTTTTTTTAAAGCAAAAGGCCATGCCAGGAAACTCATTTGGACAAATTTTTCGCATTACGACCTTTGGCGAATCCCATGGTAAAGCCCTTGGTGTAATCGTCGACGGCTGCCCAAGTGGAGTCCCAATCGACGAGGAGCGAATTCAGGCGGAGCTACGCAGAAGAAGACCAGGGCAGTCGGCCATCGTCACCCAGCGTAAAGAAGGCGATCAAGCCCAAATCCTTTCAGGCATCTTTGAGGGTCAAACGACTGGCACTCCCATTTCCATGATTATTTTCAATGAGAATGCCAAATCGAGAGATTACAGTCATATTGCCGATAAATTTCGCCCCTCTCATGCTGATTATACCTATTTTGCCAAATACGGGCATCGAGATTATCGCGGGGGGGGACGTTCCTCAGCCAGGGAAACGGCCGCTCGAGTTGCCGCAGGCGCCATCGCCAAACAAATTCTGGAACAAAGAGGAATCGATATCAAGGCTTATGTTAGCCAAGTGGGGAGCATTGCCACCCCTCTATCCCACAAAGAATTAGACCTCGACCAGATCGAAGCAACGCCCGTGCGTTGTCCCGATCTGGAAGTAGCCCAGCAAATGATTGATCATATCAAAGCAGTCCGCAAAGAAGGAGATACCATAGGAGGTATCGTCAATGGTTTGATCCTGGGTTGCCCAGTTGGGCTGGGAGAGCCCGTTTTTGATAAGCTACATGCTGACCTAGCTAAATCCATGCTTAGTATTAATGCTTGCAAGGGTTTTGAATATGGTTCTGGTTTTGCTGGTGTAGCTATGCGAGGCTCTCAACATAATGATCATTTCTACAAAGAAGGCGAGGCCATCAAGACCCAAAGTAATCACTCTGGCGGGATACAAGGAGGCATTAGTAATGGGATGGACATCTACTTTCGCGTAGCATTCAAACCCGTGGCTACCTTGATCGGACGTGATGAGCCTTCGCTCAATGAAGCTGGTGAAGAAGTCAATATTACGGGTAGGGGAAGACATGATCCCTGTGTGGTTCCAAGAGCTGTTCCCATCGTAGAAGCTATGGCCGCTTTGGTATTGGTTGATCATTTATTGCGGCAGGAGATGCAAGCCCTTGGTTCTTAGAATGGCATTTTTACCCATGTGCTGTTTTGCATAAGTGGCCTTTGTAGGAGACGTTCTCATTTTTTCAATATCGATCATAGGTATCAATGCGCTTGTTTTTAGTTTGAGCATTGTCTTTAATGGTCTCTATCAACAGGCCATCCTCATAGGTTTCTGTTTGTACTTCGTAGAGTAATCCTCTTCTAAATTCTTGGATGATCTTTTTAGTCCAGCCCGCTTCCTCCTCGTAGGTATATTTCCATTCTTGATTGAGATAGGCGCGTCCTCGATCATCTGTGAAATAGCGTTTATATTGGGATAATCGACCTTGGGTATCAAAGATATAGGTTTTGTATTCCAGATTCTCCTTGGCGCGTCTTGGCGAATTAAAGCGAAATTCAACCTGTATGGAATCAGGAAAGTACTGATAGCTGTAGTTGTAGGTTTGATCACCAAGACGATGAATTTCTTTTCTCAAGGTATCCTTCTCGTAAAAAAACTGTTCCTCTCGATCTATTTTACCAGCTCGCTCCCTAAAGATTCGCCGCAGCCGCCCCTTGTCATATTCATAATGCTTAGTGGTCTTATGGTCTGGCCGCTCGCTATTCCAAGTCAACTCTCTTAGATCGAAG
>JBCBDH010000682.1:0-1200 GCA_038529855.1 Bacteroidota bacterium
CATACGGTTTCTGTCGATGCCTTTGGACTCCAAGTAGCGAACGGCATTTTCTGCTCGCTTTTGAGAGAGCTTGCGATTGTAGCGCGTACCACCTCTTGAATCCGTATGAGAAGAGAGTTCAATTTCGATATCATTGTACTGATTGAGAAAGCTGGCCAGTGCATCCAAGTCAATGCGGGCATCTGGGCGGATGGAGGCATCGTTGAAATTGTAGTAGATATTGGGGAGCTCAAAAACGGTTCCTTCTGTGATTGTTGAGGCAATGACGACTTCACTGACAGGAATCTCATTATTCGATCCATCTGTCACTCCTCCTGTACCGTCAGGATTACTGCCATCGCCCATCAAGTCAGCAGCGCTTCCTTCTTTCAGACTGACCAGAATCTCCGTCAGATCGCTATCTGCGGTCAAGACCACCAGGCGAGGCTGATAACCGTCCTTTTGGACATTGACCACATAATTACTTTTACCAATCGTCATTGGATATTTTCCTTCTGGATCGGTATTGCCTGCGGTGCTGTTTTCATTGAGGGAAAGTCGCAGTAATAAATCATTTTCTGCCTGGCGATCCTCGCTGCTGATTTCCGTGATGGCTCTAGCAATAGTAAGGTCATCCAGATTCATGTAATTGATCTGGGCATCAGGGATGGGATCGCCACTTTCGTGGTCAATGACGAGGATATCAATTGCTCTGCTTACCTCAACGACTTCTTCCTGTTCGTTGCCCGTCAATTCATCTAAATCTGTGAGGATGTAAAAGCTATAGATGTCGTCTCCACCTAATCCGCCATTTCTACTAGAAGAGATATAGCCATTCTTTTTGTCGCGGTCTACGATAAAACCAAAGTCATCCAATTCAGAATTAAAAGGTTTTTCCAAATTGACGGGTTTGGTCCATTCGCCTTCTCTTTTAGCGCTGTAAAAAATATCCAGGCCACCATAACCAGAGTGGCCATTGGAGGCAAAGTATAAGGTGCCATCCGCATGGATAAAAGGGAAAATTTCATCTCCATCCGTATTGATGGAAGCACCAAGGTTGACGGGCTCGCCCCAATCGTCGCCTTGTTTTAGGGACACGTAAATATCCATACCACCAAATCCCCCTGGGCGGTCAGAGGTGAAATAGAGCATATCGCCATCTACAGAAAGCGAAGGATGAGCGGTATTGCTTTGATCGTCATTGAAAGAGAGGTCTTGGAT
>JBCBDH010000682.1:1210-3524 GCA_038529855.1 Bacteroidota bacterium
CCCACTTGCCATCGACATTATCTGCGCTGTAGATTTTGAGTTTGACGATGCCGTCTTTGGCCTTTTTTCGTTTGCCGTCTTTATAGTTGTTTCTGGTGAAGTACATTTGGGCATTGGTGCGGTCAAAAGACAGTGGGCCTTCGTGTACGGGCGTGAGCAATTCAGAGGCAAAAGGCTCAGGTTTTTGTAATAAGCCGCTTTCCTCTGCTCTTCTTGCCTGAAAGATCGACATGATGTTTTTGTTGATCTTTGTGTCTCTAATTTTATACCTTTTCTTGGAGAGTTTGGTAGAAATAAAGACAATCCCATCCTCGTAAAAGGTAGGGCTGTATTCCAGGTTTTCGGAATTGATCGTCGCCTCATTGGTCAAAAAGACCTTTTGTTGTTCTTCTGCACCAGCTTGGGCCCAAGTGTTGTTGGTCCAGGCAAAAAGTCCTATACAGATCAGTGTTAATTGGAATAATAGTTTCATATCAGTCTATTTAGCGCATTAGCTAATCAATAAAAGAATCGAGGATTGGCAATATCATCCTGTTCTTTGAAAAAATCATATCTCAGCAAAGCCTCAAAACTGCCACTGGTTTGATTGCTCAATTCCGACAAGCCAAAATCATAAGCCAAACCTAAGGCAATGTTGCGGTATTGGTACATGGCCAGCAAATCGACAGAATCACCAGCACCATCGCCACCTGCTCGATAGGATGCTCCTATGGTAATGCGATAATCAAAAATCGCACTAACATTAACGTCCAAATCCAATGGCGCATTTTCTACGTATTTAAGCAGCAGTGCGGGCTTGATCGCTACTCGCTCACTCGCCTCAAACATCGCTCCCGTCATCAAATAATAATGGGGGATTTCCTGCGCCACATCCGTAATAGAAGGCACCCTATTCAGCGTAATTTCATTGGGGAAGAAATTGGGTACAGAAGCCCCCACAAAAAAGTTTTTGTAATCAAAATAAATCCCCATACCAAAATTGCCCGTATACTTGCTTTCCATTTCATCAGAAAAAGAAGGATCATTGGGTTGCCGTATTTCTACCTCTGGATCTTCAAAGTCCAAACCCAAATAGCGCATCGTTCCCTGCAAGCCAAAGCGAATATTGGCATCATCAGTAATCTGTAGCTTATAGGAATAAGCCATGCTGCCGTACCAACTGTTCATCAAACCAATGGTGTGATTGGAAATGGTCAGGCCAAAACCTACGCGTTTACCCAGCAGAGGGGTATTAAAACTAAGCAATTTGGATTCAGGAGACCCTTCAAAACCTATCCACTGATTGCGGTAAAGAGCAGTCAGTGAAGCCATATCTCTAGCCCCAGCATAGGCGGGGTTGAGGTAGAGCTGGTTGTACATAAACTGCGTGTACTGGCTTTCCTGTTGGGCAAAACCCATAGTGGAGATCAGCAGTAAAAACGCTGCTATAATCGGTTTGAGTATATTGTTTATGCTCATTTTATGGAATTTTCTTTTTTATAAAACTATCGGAAGATGGTGACGTAACCCTTAATCAGACTGGCATTTTGGTCTACCTTGAAGAGGAAGAAGTAAGTGCCATCAGGCAAATCCTTTCCTTCAAAAGTACCTTTCCAATCGTTCAAATAAGGCGCCGCGCTAAAGACCTCGTCGCCCCATTGATTAAAGATCATGATTTCGCTGTTGTTATTTTCGAATGCCGTCAGACAGTTGATAAAGAGTTCGTCGTTGATGCCGTCGTCATTAGGCGAAATGACATTGGGCACTTCGCAATCTTCACCTGTAAAATTAATACGGATGCTAACAATGCCCGTACTGCATAGCTCTTCGCTACAATCGTAGCAAATCTTGTAGGCAAACTGATCTACGCCCAAGAAACCATTTCTGGGCGTGTAGTCAAAGGTGCCATCGCCATTATTGATGACGGTACCATTGGCAGGTTCTGTACTCACTTCTATGGTAAAGCCAATATCTTCATTGAGGGTATCATTCTCTAAGACAGAGAAATTGTCCAGCGTCGTTTCGTAAGGGGTCGTAAACTCATCCATAATGGCCTCTGGTGCTGCCTCTACCTGAATGATCAAAGTGGCCGTATCTGAATCACAACCATCTTTGCTGACCCAGTAATTATAGACGTAGATACCAGCGGTAGTGGGCGTAATCGTAATTTCATTATCATCCGTAAAAGCAGGTAGTCCTGCCGTTCCCGCTGGTGAAGCCAGCCAGTTGTATTGATCAGGAGCTGGGGCATATTCTGTACCCATCAGCAAACAAGATTCGCCCAGGCAGATAGCAATATCACAATCGCTTTCGAGTTGTGGCGCTGGAATATTGG
>JBCBDH010000683.1:0-3523 GCA_038529855.1 Bacteroidota bacterium
TTTACAATCGCGGAAGAACACAGATTGCAAATAGGAACATCTATACTAAAACCGATTCCCTGCCCAAAGTTATCGTTCAACTGGTCAATATAAGTGGCATTGGGAAAGGTAACTCCTCTTACTTCTGGAGTGGCAAGAATAGCGTCCTCTCCATTAATAATAACGGGTCCCTCTTCAAAAACAGTAAATACATTGTCCGTATTGGGATTGGTAAAGTCTTGGGCAATACTAGAGATATTGGAGTTTAGACTGGCGAAAAAGGTTACACTAGGCAATATATTAGACCGTGCCAAATCCATATCCACCTTTGCGGCCATCATCCGCATCTCACCTGCTTTGATTTGAGGTTGGGTCCTGAGAGCCAGGGCATATACTTCTGTTAAGTTGAAATTCTCTGGATTAGCAACGGGAACAACGATATCTGGACGACTAATGATGAGATCATAGTCTGGTGGAAGTTCCAATAATTGCTTAAGGGATAGATAGGCAATATCGACTGAATTGCTCTGTGTGACAATGGCCTGCTCATCACGAGCCAACTGAGCAACGATGTCCAGGCGATCAGCTTCAGGGCGCGTACCTGCTGAAATCAACTTATCGGTTTGGGAAAGCTGCTGTTGGGTTTGTTCTGCCCGCTTTTGGGAATTGGCCAGCTGCTCCTCAGCCAATAGGATATTGAGATAGGCGGTTGCTACCTGCAAGGCCATATTATTGGCAATATCATCGGCATCGGCACTAGCGGCTTCTATATTAAATTGACTTTGTTTGATAGAGTTGCGAATTCGACCTCCATTGTACAAGACAACATTAGTGCTGAGAAAGAGGCTTTGGTTACTTCTTGCCTCACTAGCAAAGGTATTGGTGGTAAAATCGACTGTTTTACCAAAGTTCAACTGTCCAGTTGTTCCAGCATTGAGGTTGGGAAGTCGGGCCAGTTTATTGCCTTGGTTTTCGACTTGGGCTTGCTTAATATCTACCTGAGCTTGTTGCATATTCAGGCTATTCTGTTGCGCATAGAGGATGCATCGTTCTAAATCCCATACTTCTTGGGAGAAAAGGCTAAAGGAACAAAGACAAAGTAGAAATAGAAAGTTGATTTTCATAGACATAGTAACAGATTTTTTGAGTACGTACAATAGTAAGCACTAAATGGCCAAGAGACGAAAAAATTATATCAAAAGTTAAGAATTATGGATGAAAATTGCTCTGACACAGATAGATTGGATACTACTGACGGGTATCAAAAGTCTGTACCGCCACCAAACGATCATAGCGAGTGCCAAAGGGGCGGTAGTAAATCAGAATGGTGTACTCATTCTCTGTCTCAAACCAATTGCCTTCTGTTTCTCCAATATCGACCAGCCCTTTGTCTTCACTCCATCCTACAAAGTAGTAGTTGTAGAAGCCTTGCTTGAGTAGCACTTCTGTGTCGTAGGTATGGCTAATATCATTATAGGGCATCCGAAATTCTTCCCGCAATTGCCAATCGCTCATAGATCCCATCAGGTAGACTTCATCAGCATCGACCAATGGGGCAGGAGAGGAGAGCGAAAAGCGAACATAGGCATAATCGCCCTGGAGCATATGTACATCGTCAATGGCATTAAAATTAATAAAGTCGATGTTTAGATTTTGAGCAACTTGCCGATCTACAGCATTGGGTACATCTAGGTTCTCGATCACAAATTGTCCATTGATGTCATTGATGTCCGTATAGTTCTGGTTGATGCGTTTTTCCTCTGTGTAGAGCTCTATTTCATAGCCATCGTCAAATTCCTCAATAGTGCGCATCAAACCGCTTTTATAGCGAAAACTGCGCAAATCCAATTGGCGAAATTCTTTTCCTGCAGGAAAAACAATTCGATCCTGATAGTCAAAAATCAATTGCTCCTCTCTTTGCAAAAAAGGTTTGACCTCATTGATGGCATTGTCCCAACGGCCGTTTTGCAATACGGTCGCTTTAACTTCTAACTGGGGGTTTTGGACGACAATGCCTTTGTGCGAAACGATAAAATCCATCTCCTGATGACTGCGGAGCTTACTCACTCTAGCTGGGCGCTTTAATTGTGGAATCACCCTGAATATGGGCTCGACCACCATAAAACGACGCGTCAAAACAGGCGTTTTTTCATCATTATCCTCAAATATCTGTAGTACATAATTACCTGATTTAGTCCAGCGGATGTCCTCATTAGGGAGTAAGAGCCAAAAGTGGGTATAGGAGGCATTGGTGCGAAAGGAAAATTCAAAATCCCGAAGGCGCTCACCATTAAAGCCGCTGAGATACTCCAATTCGGTCAGATCGCTAAAAGTCCAATCAGCATTGCAGTGGCGGATGGTGTAGATATAGTCCTTTTCTCCATCAAAGTCATCAAAACGCAGCTCGAGACGGGCAGGGCTATTGAGTTCGACGATGGGATAGCTCAAAACGATACCAGCGATATGAAATTTGACAGAGGCGATATGGTCTTGGTAGACGAAGTCCAAATTGTCGGAATTGAAGTTTTGTGCCCGAGCATCTGTAGCGACTAAAAAGCTGAGTAAAACGAGTAATCCAACCAGAAAGGATGGGTATAGTTTCTGTAAATCCATGTGAAAAGATAAGTATTTTTTGGAATTCTGCCGCTGAAAGTATGGCTACTTGGCAGGACTGGTCCATCGAGAGGCTTTGATCCTAAAACGCCAATTCCAGAGGGCACATTCTTCTGCATAGGCCACCCCCACTCGTGGGCTGGCCATAATGGCTTCTTCCGGCAAATCTCTTTCTCTGTCCTCTAGCCAAATGGGGCTATCCGCAGATCGAAGATCAAGACCAGTATGCTGGGTATGGATGCCTAGTGCTTTAGTCATAACGCCAGGTCCAGCGCTTAATTGTGGCTTCAAGGTGCTAAATTGGCGCCGTTCCAGCATGAGATCGATCCCATCCACTGGTTCTATTGCGCGAATCAGTACCGCCTGAGCTGCTCCCTCTGGCCCCGTCACTACATTGAATAGGTGGTGAATACCATAACACAAATAGACATAGGCATGTCCACCCTCTTTGAACATCGTGGCAGTGCGCGGTGTATGGCGATTCCCATAGGCATGACAAGCTTTGTCATCGGGTGCGCGATAAGCCTCTGTCTCTACAATTCGCCCTACAGTGAGTTGTTGGTCAAAATAAGTCAACAGATAGGTGCCTAAAAGTCTTTGGCTTAGTGCTACTACATCATCGCTGAGGTAAAACGCTCTGCCCAGTCTGGGGCCATAAGCCTCTTTGCTAATTGCCACAATGCTCCCCTGTTTATCAGCGGCTATAATTAGGCGCTTCTTTGGTAATGGTAATGTTGTGAGGATGGCTCTCGTGGACGCCCGCAGCCGTGATGCGCACAAAACGCCCTTCCTTCATCCGCTCAATATCACTTGCGCCACAATACCCCATACTGGCTCGTAGCCCACCCAGGTATTGAACCATGACCTCTTCCAAACTTCCCTTGTAGGGAACCCTCCCTTCAATACCTGGGTGGGCTACGAGCCAGTATGG
>JBCBDH010000684.1:0-3510 GCA_038529855.1 Bacteroidota bacterium
TTTCGCACTGGTTACAGCACCAATCACGATTTGAGCATTAGCGGCGGAACAGATGATGTCAATTACTTTGCCTCTGTTGGTTATTTGAATACACAGGGGATTGTCATCACCCAGGGATTTGAAAGATATAATGCCCGTTTGAACCTCGATGCCAAATTGGGGGAAAAGTTTAAGGCAGGATTAAACATCAATGGATTTATAGGCGATAGAGATATTGTTGCCCATGACATGCGGGACCTACTCAGGGCCTACAGCATTCATCCCATTTACCACACCCAAGCCTCTATTGATTTTGTTCAGCAATTGGACCAGCAAGCGCAGGCTTTGGGCCTGACGGCCTTTGATGATGGTTTTAGAGGAGGGGAGGACGCTCCTTGGAACAGTAGTATTTATACCCTGGAGCCTGGCATGACGGCCCAAGACTGGCATTATGGAAGAGGAGGAAATGGTATTGGTGGATCAGGAGATGCAGGGCCCGCAACGAAGTTGGACAATGCTGACCGCTGGCAAAAAACTTATTTTGGCAATGTCAATTCCTACCTCCAATACAGCATCCTAGAAGGCTTAACGCTAAAAACTGTACTGGGTGGAGACCTCAGAGATACCCGCGACTATTACGCCCAAACGCTAGAGGCAGATTCAAGGGCGCGGACCAATCAGACAGACCTGGATCAAATCGACGTAAAGCGGGCTTCTGTGCTAAGTGAAACCACGCTGAATTATAATAAAACCATAGGCAACCACGACCTATCTGCCGTTGTAGGGCTAGAATTCCAAAATTTCTACATCAATGGAACCACCCTACGAGGGACCAATGTGCCTTTTGGCCAACCACTCAATTTTGCCCTGCTCAATCCTGCAGATATTGCCATATCAGAACGCGATGAGACGATTTCAAGACGAAGCGTTTTTGGAAGAATAAACTACGCTTACGACAATCGCTATCTGGCCTCCGTATCGCTGAGAAGAGATGGAGACTCTCGATTTGGTGCCAATAATCGCTCCCAGACCTTTCCCGCATTTTCTTTGGGTTGGAATGTACACAATGAAGCTTACTACAACTCAGAATTGCTGACGGATCTAAAACTGCGCTTTAGTTATGGCTCATTGGGAACAACCGCTTTTCTGGGAGCTTATAATTCCTTGAGCCTTTTGAATCCTGCACCCACCACTTTGGGAACTGGATTCCTAATCCCCGCTGATATCGCCAATCCAGATCTGACCTGGCAGACCAATACGGAAACCAATTTTGGTATTAATCTGGGTTTTCTGGACAATCGCTTTAGACTAGGGCTAGATTATTATACCTCTGATATAGAGGATATCCTCATCAATCAAAGTGTTTCTGAGGTATTGGGAACGACTTCCATTGCGCTCAATTCAGGAGATGTGGAAAGCGCTGGATTGGAAATTGAGTTGGGGGCCGCAGTGATCAATACCAGGGATTTTCGCTGGGACATCAGTGCGAATTTATCTACAGTCAACACAGAGATTACGGACTTGGGTAGGCTGGATGAATTGCCACAAGTCATCTATGGCCAGTCTGGTAGAGGACCCGTCTTTAGAAATTACGTGGGTGGAGAGATTGGTGAGATGTGGGGATTGGAGACCATTGGTCTGGTGGAAACAGAATTTATGGCGGATCCAACAAGAGCCGTGGGTATCAATAGCTCAGAATACTATGTCGTCGATCAGAATGGAGATGGCGTTATCGACCGCACAAAAACGGTGGAGGAAGGGGGCGATTTGGTCAAAATTGGACAAAATACCCCTGATTTTTATTGGGGCTTTAGCAGTCAATTGGCCTACAGAGATTTTGACCTGTCTTTGCAATTTCAAGGGGCCCAAGGTGGAGAAGTGTTCAACATTGACCAAATTTACTGGCGCTCAGAATTTGGGGGAAGACTAAAATCTAGTTTTGATGCAGACGAAGATGGCATTGCCGATCACAATGGACAGCATTACACCCAATCCAGAAATCAATTGGATGCACAGATACAAGATGCCTCTTACATCGCCTTGAGAAACCTCACCATTGGCTACACCATCAATCCAGATTGGACACAGAACGTAGGCATCAATTCACTTAGACTCTATCTGGCCGCTACCAATTTATTGTACCTCATGGGAGAGGATTATACCTCGCTCAATCCAGAGGGCGTAGAAATCACCAACAGCGGTTATCTAGGACCAACCACCTATGGCGTACAAGTAGGGGCCAGCCCAGTAGTCAGAAGCTTCACCTTTGGTCTAAATGTTAATTTCTAAAGCAAAAAAAATAATGAAAAAGTCCTATATACTATTCTATTTTCTATTGCTGGCCACGGTGGCCTGTGATAATGATCTGGATCAATTTCCATCCAATATCACCAGCTCAGATACGCTAGAAGATTATGAAAGCGTACTCAACGCTGCCTACTTTTATCAGCATGGTTCTGTCACCCCCATGGCCGTCATGGGCGACTTTAGAGCGGACAATGCCTTAATGATGGAACCCCCCTTCACAGAGTTTGATACCTATGGCCCTGACCTGACGACGATGGATGATCAGTTCTTTGGTCCTTTCTACGCTGCTTTGTACAAGTCTATCCTAAGCGCAAATAATGTTATTGAAAATTCTACAGTAGCTACAGAGGTAGGGGAAGCCAAATTTTTGAGGGCCTTGGCTTATTTTAAGCTCGTGCGCGTATTTGGAGCGGTGACGGTAAATTTATCTGCTGCCCCCAGTACCACAGATGAATCTATCTTGGCAAGACAACCCGCCGCTGATGTTTACAATAATGTGATCATTCCCGATTTGGAGGATGCCATAGCGGCATTGGGGACTGAAATTGTAGATGGCAGAGCCTCTAAATACGCTGCTCAGGGGATGTTGGGTAAAGTATACGTTCAGATAGGAGACTTCCGCAGTGCGGAGACTCATCTGGCGGCAGTTGTCGATGGAGCGGCAGCGGCAGGCATTAGTTTACAAGAAAACTTTGCGGACATTTTTGGGGTCAACAATGATTTGAATCCAGAAATTATATTTGCGATCCAAATATCTGGTTCTGTATCTGATGAATATAATTTTTCTGAATTTTGGTCTTGGTCTGGTGGTTTGGATACCAAATCACTGGAGCCATTGGACAGCGACTTGGTTGCGGCTTTTGATGCGAGCGAAGGGGACCTGAGAAGAGCCGTGACGATTGATACGGCCACGATGGCTTCTCCAAAGTTTCCTCAAACGGACGGTCCTGATCACGACTGGATAGAGCTGAGATTGGCAGACGTGTTGCTGCTGTATGCAGAAACATTGAATGAGAATGGGGCTGCTGCTGAAATGGTCCTCGATTTATTGGACCCCATCAGAAGCAGAGCGGGCTTAGCGCCTTTGGACCCCATGGTACTCAATTCGCAGGCATTGGTTAGACAAGCCATCCAAGCGGAAAGAAGATTGGAATTGGCTTTTGAAGGCCAGCGCTGGTTTGATTTGGTGAGAACGGGTACGGTTGATGCAGAAATGGGACAAGC
>JBCBDH010000685.1:0-3505 GCA_038529855.1 Bacteroidota bacterium
GGGAATTGTGGGAAGGATGAAAAAATTGAATCGTAGCGATGTGATTGGCTACATGGGTCTCTACTGACCCTTGGGTTCTTTTATCCATACGAATTAATCCTGCTTAAGTTTTTTAACCATGGTCAAAATAGTAGCAATCGCTACGGTTTCATTCGTTTCGTCGTAAACATCTACCAAAAACTTGACGATGCCTTTGGCGATGTCCTCCTCGTCGCGCTTCTCTTGCTCAATCTTTTCCTTGACGGTAAATCGTACTCCTATCGTCATCCCTGGATAAACGGGTTTGGTAAAACGACAGTCTTCAATACCATAATTCAGCAATACTGGTCCCTTCTTAGGTTCGACGAATAGACCTGCCGCCTTGGACAAAACAAAATAGCCATGCGCCACGCGCCCTTCAAAGATGGTTCCCTCTAGCGAAGTCGCATCCATGTGGGCATAAAAATGATCGCCGCTGACATTGGCGAAATTGCTGATGTCAGCCTCTGTGACCGTATGCTTAGCGGTGATGACGGTTTCGCCAATTTCCAATTCCTCAAAATGTTTGCGGAAGGGGTGAACGGGTGTTTCGGTCTGACGCGCTCCTTGCTGATAGACCTGGGTGATGGCCGTAATCATGGTAGGCGTACCTTGAATAGCTGTTCTTTGCATATAATGCTTGACCCCTCTGACACCGCCCATTTCTTCTCCACCACCAGCTCTTCCTGGACCACCATGCACCAACAAAGGCATTGGCGAGCCATGCCCTGTGCTTTCCTTAGCCGCCTCTTCATTGAGCACGAGGATACGACCGTGATGGGTCGCAGCTCCTAATACATATTCGCGAGCAATGCGCTCATCTCCCGTAGCAATAGAACAGCAAAGCGAACCTTTGCCCATGTTGGCCAGTTCAATGGCTTCATCCAGATTCTGATAGGGGATCAAAGTACTCACTGGCCCAAAAGCTTCAATATCGTGTACATCTACATGTTTGAAGGGCTCTGGCTGAACCATCACGATGGGGGATAGAAAAGCTCCTGTTTCTTTATTGGCTCCAACAACCTCAAAATTATCCAAATCACCAAATACAATTTCTGCATGCTCGGCCAAGGTCGCAACGCGTTCGCGTACCTCTTCTACTTGTACCTTACCAGCCAGCGCTCCCATGCGTACCCCCTGTACTTTAGGGTCGCCAATCACCGTTTTGGCCAATTGTTTTCCCAAGGCAATTTGTACATCTTCCAAAAGTCTTTCTGGAACAATCACGCGACGGATGGCTGTACATTTTTGGCCACACTTTACCGTCATCTCCTTGCGCACTTCCTTGATAAAGAGGTCAAATTCAGGGGTGCCAGGTACGGCATCTTCTCCCAGAACCGCACAGTTCAGCGAATCAGCTTCCATATTAAAAGGTACTGCCTCTTCCAGTAAGCGAGGATGAGATTTGAGCATCTTTCCTGTATCAGCAGAGCCTGTGAAAGTAACGACATCTTGAGAAAGCACATGATCCAGGATGCCATTGGCTGAACCGCAAATAAGCTGAAGTGCTCCTTTGGGTAGAATACCAGAGGCCGCAATTTCTCGCACCATGGCTTCAGTAAGGTAGGATGTCAGGGTAGCAGGTTTGACGATAGCAGGTACCCCAGCTAGAAGATTGACCGAAATTTTTTCCAACATTCCCCAGATGGGAAAGTTAAAAGCATTGATGTGAATAGCTACGCCTCGTTTGGGCACCATAATATGATGACCAATAAAAGAGCCCCCTTTGGAGAGACCAGCGGCTGTGCCGTCTACATAATAAGGCTGATCTGGGAATTGCTTGCGCAGACTAGCGTAGGCGAACAGGGTTCCAATGCCACCGTCAATGTCGATCCAGCTATCTCCTTTAGTCGCCCCTGTTTGATAGCTGATGGGGTAAAACTTATCTTTGATTTTGTGTAAATGCAGGGCTAGCTTTTTGATCATGCGCCCTCTCTCCTGAAAGGTCATTTTTCGAAGATTAGGACTTCCTACCTTACGGGCAAAATGCATCATCTCTGCAAAATCGAGCCCTTTACTGGTGGCTACGGCCACTTGGTCACCCGTAATTGCATTGTAGAGTGCTTTGCCCTCTCCTTCTCCTTCTACCCATTGTCCCAGGGCATAATTCATCAATTTCATGGATTGGTTAAATTTGGTTGTACAAAAACGTATTCAATTGGCTAAAATAGGAAAGATAGAGAAAAAAGTACTCACCAATTCACGGAAAGAAAAATCCGTGACGGCCAACTGCTCCGCTTCAAAATAGCTGATTCCTATTGTATAAAGCTTTAGGCCGCTAAAAAGTTGTTTTCCTTTTTGGTATATTTTTTGGTTTTTATGACATCATCCCCTGTATGTTGATTCCCCCTTTCCAAACATCTGCAAGCAGAAGTGAAAATATCAAAATGATCCAGTCAATTTATCCACTGCTATCTCCTCCAAGTGCCAGACTATGTTTAGTCTTGTGTCTCACTTTTGGCTATTTGGGTACTGCCCAGGCTGGCAATATTGACAGTTTAAGAAATATTGTTCTCAACAAACCTGGCAAAACGGATGTAACGACATTGCTGAGGGAGGCGAGAAAGCACTCTATAGATGATCTTCCCCTTTCTTTGGCTTTTGTCCAAATTGCCAGGGAAATTGCTTTGGAAGACGAAGACTATGGGGCATTGATGCAAATCTATCGCAAGATGGGTTTTATTTATCAGGACAATAATCTTCCCGCTGATGCCCTCAAGGCTTTTGAACGCGCTTTGGAGATCGCAGAAGACAAATTTACTAGTGATCCAGAACGATTCACCATTTATATTGACTTGGCAGCCATCCACAGAAAACTAGGCAATTATAAGACGGCTAAGGACCATTATCAAAAAGCGATTGATCTGAGTAAAGAGAGCAGCAATTTGGAAATAGTCAGTTTTGGTTATAGTGGATTGGGGTCTTTGTACAATACCATAGGTGATCACGATAAGGCCATAGAATATTATCTTAAGTCACTGGAAATCAGTGAAGTGAGAAATTTTAAAGATGGTGTCGTCAAAACCCTTCGGGAAATTGCCCATACGCATACAGAGCGCACTGACGACGATTTGGCCCTACAAACGATGGAAAGAGCCTATTTACTCTCCGCAGAGCTTAAGGATACCTTGGCCATTGGCGAATTGCTCCTGGATTATGGTCAGATTTATCTGAATGGGGGCTATATGGATGAGGCTTTAGAGAAATTTAGCCAAGTAGAGCAATTAAAAAAATACGATCATCTACGTGCCAGATCGCAAATGTGGATGGCGGATATTTATACGCGTAAAAAGCAGCTGGATACGGCAGAGGACTACTTTACTAAGGCCGAGCAGAACATTTCACTCTTAGACCATTTTGACAAGGCCCTTTTTTATCACAAAAGAGGCGTTTTGCATCATCTCAAGGGAGAGATAGAAGCGGCAGAGGCTATGTTCAATAGTAGTTTACAAGTATCTAAAGCTCATTTGTATCGCGATCTTTGTCA
>JBCBDH010000686.1:0-3502 GCA_038529855.1 Bacteroidota bacterium
GAAAGGGCGGCATCTGTAGAGGAATTGCTGTACAACCACCAGCCCAGCAGGAGAAAAGACGCAAATGGCGGCTTGGGGGCTTTCTATTGTTGGCTCTTTTAATTGTCGGTCTAATGGGCTGGTGGTTGTACAGCAATTCCTCTACAGATGCCGCCCTTTCCAATGCTCAAACGATTCAAGAAATACCTTCAGAAAATAATTTGACCAATTCAAGCACCAATAATTTACTAAACGACTCCAAGGAAAATACAGATTCTATTACAGCTAAGCCCTCCACAACAACTGGAGCGGAACCAGCGACTAATGAAGCTTCGCTAATTGGAAGTGGGCAAGAAGGGGAAACTGGAACCCTTCGTCAATCCCTATCAAGTCCTTCAGATAATCAAGACCAAAAGACCTCCAATACTACCCAAAAAACGGCTACATCCTCCTCCAATACTTCCGTAGCGGAACCTGCTCCAATAAATAAGCAATCATCTCAAAAAACGAGCACCTCCACCAATTCCCAAAAAACCAAAGTTGCCAATGCCTCTTCCAAATCCCAAAACCCATTAAATCCTAGCTCAAGCGCAGAGGCAGGGCAAAAAGATACAACGGATGCCAAGGCCAATACCAAAGCTGTGGAAGAGGAAAAGACGGATATAGCCCTACTTCGCCAATTTCCCTTACTCCCCATTGGCCTAAGTGCTGCCCTGACCAGCCCAGAGCTAGATTTACCCTACGCCGCTCCCATAGAGCCCTTCCGCCCTCGCCGTCCAGCTCGTTTTCAGTGGGGGCTCTCCTTGGGTAGTTTATTTTACCCTGGAGCTTCTGATGAATACAAATGGCTAGGCCTAGTAGGTGGATGGACGAGTCGCTATCGCCTGAGTCGCCGTTGGGGCTTAAATGCAGAATTGCTTTATCAGTATCGACGGGGGCAGTTTATGAATACCAATGAAAGCGAGCAAGTCGTCTTTGGTTTTGGAAGAGAGGGGACGGTTCATCAACTGCGTCCAGAGAATCTACATTATCTACAAATGCCGATTTATGTGGATTGGCGCATGGGGAAACATGCGGTGTCTGCAGGTGTGGTGCCAACGCTATTGACTGGGGCCCGCGGGGAGCTACTGCAGTTGACCAATGGCCAACTCACCAGCCAAACAAAGCATTGGATTCAGTTGCATGGACTTCGTTCTTTTAGAATGGAGTTTTTGTTGGCTTATCAATGGGTATTGACAGAGCGTTTGGGGCTTCGCTTTCGGATGCAATACAGTCCCCAAAGGCCAGTTCAATCTGAATTTATCGACCTGGAAAGGACCTTACTCCGTGAATCTGGGCATTTGACTTATCAGTTTGGGATCAATTATTTCTTGCGTTATTAAAGGCTACCAATGATTCGTCTTTTTCAAAAATATCGTTTTCTTTTTATGCTGTTGCTCTTGTTGAGTAGCTGTGGGAGAAAGGACGTCCCTCCATCTTTGATTGGCGATCCAGTATTCACTCTGCAAGCCCAAATAGGTGGTAATGATATTGATCTTCAAGCAGGTAACGATGATTACTACATGTTTACCTCATTTGGTCTGGACACTTGCGAGCAGGTCATTTTGACTGGCCGTTTGGCTAAGGTAGACTCTTGCAATCAGGCTTGTCTGGAAGCCTTCCAAATCGACCTGGTGCATCAGCCGCTATCCACAGGAGCAGGTTTTAGCATAGAAGAAGCCCTTTCCACGGAAAAAAATTATCAAGTGCTAGAGGTGGAGAATTCAGCAGATCGCTTCCTCACCCGTTTTATCGCATTTACACAGGGGAGTAGCCCATTTACCTACAATTGGAATTTTGGAGATGGAGCCGTGTCCTCTTTGCCTAATCCTCAACATGAATACCAAACGCCAGGAGAAAACTTTACCGTTTCTCTGACGACCATAGATGCGGAAGATTGTCAGCAGACCTACCAAAGGGAGATTCTCGTTGATACGGTAAGTACCAATGACTTTTGTCGGGCTGAGTTTTCCGTTGATAGCCTGATTTCTGCCACCAGTAATGGCTATTTATTGAATGCGCTGACCACGGGAAACCCTCCCTTTACCTATCTCTGGTCGTCGGGAAATCTAACTGCCCAGGATACTGTTTTTCTCGATTCATTCGTCACAAAGACGGTATGCCTGACCATAACAGATGTAACGGGTTGTGTGGATAGTATTTGTAAAGATTTGACACTCAATCCCGTATTAGGAGATGTAGAAGTGTGTAGTACGCGATTTGAACATGAGGTAAGCATAGAACCAGGGATGCAAGTCCCTTGTCCTGCTGGTTTTGTTTTTAGCTATACCGATCCTGCTGGTCGATTGTATCGCTCTGATCTTGGCCCGCCTGCAACAGCAGATTTTGTGGACTTAGTAGCAGTAAACGATTTTGAGGACAATGAAAATGGGGAAGCTACCAAACAAGTTCGCTTGCTTTTTTCTGCCACCTTATACGATGAATCGGGCAATGATTTATCGGTTCAAAATGGGCTGGCGGTCTTTGGAATGGCTTATCCCGAATAAAGCCCATAAGTTAGCGAAGTCTTAATTACTTAAAAGGGATAATAAAAAAAGTAAATTTGTGGTTATCTTTATGTTCAACGACTTAAGGCTATGCCTTATACTAGCCTATACTTTGAGGGCCCAGCGTTTCAAAACAAGGTAATATGAACATAAATTGCTGTAAAACCGTATTAATTGCCCTGCTTTCACTTATTTTACTGGCTCCTTCCTGCTATATAGATGATTCCAGTGCTAATCCGATCACCCCACTACCCTATACGACGGTGGAAGGGATGTTTGACTCTATTGGGCTAGCGCCTGATTTTTACCAGATTGATGTCTCGGAAGAAGTGGAGCTGGTGACGGAAGGGGGTAGCCAATTGTTGATCCCTAAGGGCGCTTTGAAGCGAGCGGATGGGAGTGAAGTTTCTGGGGAAGTAGAGTTGGAGCTTGTCGAGCTATTTTCCAAAAGCGACATGCTGCTCAGCAATATTCCTACGGTTTCTGAAGGCCAATTGCTCGAATCTGGGGGCGCTTTCCAACTCTTGTTCCGAAAAGATGGCGATCTATTACAGCTTAATGAAGAATTAAAACTCACCTTTCCCATACATTCAGAAGTAGCGAATCCCGAAGACATGGAAGTCTTTTATGGGCGTTTTGATGGGGCGGAGCCCGATGAGCGGCTTTGGCTGCCTGCTCAGGATGGCAGTCGCGTCGTCTTGCAGGATACGACGGTGCAGAGTACTTACCAGATGTACTTTAATAACCTGGATTGGATCAACTGTGATCGTTTCTATGATCTCAATGCACCTAAAACGGCGATCAGTGCTACGCCTACTTCTTTTGGAACAATTCTTTTGGATGCTCAGGGTTTTGTGGTCTTTAAAAACCTCAATTCAGTCATGCGAATGGATTATCGAGACGATTTCTTTTCTGCTTTCAATGTGCCAGAAGGGGAGGAGGTCCACATCGTTTTGATTGCCTTTGATCGCGGTCAG
>JBCBDH010000687.1:0-3485 GCA_038529855.1 Bacteroidota bacterium
ATGAACCAATCGTAATGACGGCATTGCGGAATCTCGGTAAATCCGATAAATGGTTATGAACCTGCATATAGCTGCAAATGTAGGAAATTAGCGGAAGATAAAAAGCACGATTCTGTCTTTCAAAACTCTTCTTTGCTCCGTTTTGTTGTTAACTTTGTACGTTAAGTCATTTCTTCCTTTTAGTGGAGAATAAATGAGGGCTTATTTGATGTGTTGAAATAGGTATAATGGAATTTGATAAGAAAAAAATAATAGAAGCACTTGAGAAAGTGCTAGACCCAAACACAGGACGAGATTTGATCAGCCAGCGTATGGTACGCGACTTGGTAGTCGATGGTAGACAAATCAATTTTTCACTAGAGCTTCCTTCGCTGAGTATGCAAGGGAAATCTGAGCTGAATTTTGCCTGTATTACGGAGATTCAAAAGGTCTATCCCAATGCGGATGTCAATGTGCATTTGATGGCTAAAGCGACTCCTGGAGGAGCACCTCCCCGCGCTTTGCCACATATCAAAAATATCATTGCCGTAGCCTCTGGTAAGGGAGGGGTAGGTAAGTCTACCGTAGCGGTCAATCTGGCTTTGGCACTAAAAGCTAAAGGTGCTAGTGTTGGTCTAATCGACGGTGATTTATACGGGCCTTCTATCCCGACCATGATGGGATTGCAGGGACAAAGACCCAAAGTGCAATTGATCAATGGCCAAAATAAAATCCTTCCGCTGGAAGCTTATGGAATGCCTGTAATGTCCATCGGTTTTATTATTGAACCTGAGCAGGCAGTCGTTTTGAGGGGACCGAGACTAGGGGCCATCATCAAACAGTTTTTTATGGACTGTGTTTGGCCCGATTTGGATTATTTGGTGGTGGATTTGCCTCCTGGAACTGGTGATATTCAGTTGACCTTGGTTCAAACAGTGCCCGTTACTGGAGCTGTAATGGTAACTACCCCCCAAAAGGTAGCCCTAGCTGATGCGATAAAGGCAATGAATATGTTTACTTTGCCTTCCGTCAATGTGCCTATCCTAGGCGTCGTAGAAAATATGAGCTGGTTTACGCCCAAGGAACTGCCTGATAATAAATACTACTTATTTGGAAAAGGGGGAGGGCAAGAACTGGCTGGAATGAGCCAATCATCGCTCTTAGGGCAAATTCCTCTGGTGCAGGGTATTCGGGAAGCAGGTGATGAAGGTAAGCCCATCGTCATGACAGAAGACCAAACCCGCGAAGCCTTTATGAATGTGGCGAGTAATACCATCCTTCAAATCGGCATTCGAAACGAACAAAAAGGACCAACGCAGGTAGTGAACTTAAAACTTTGACAAATTGTTTTACATATACTACCTTTGTGTAAGCTGTCTGAATTTTTAATCGAAAAGCCAGCGCTTTGATAATCAATAGCTTGTAAATGTCAGATCAAGAGAAAAAAGATTTACTTCAGCAAATCGATCAAGCCTTGGAAGGGATTCGACCTCACCTCGCCTCTGATGGCGGTGATATTGAGTTGGTCGATTTGACAGAAGAGATGATCGTCCAAATTAAATGGCTGGGTAATTGCCAATCCTGCTCCATGTCTAGCATGACTATGCGGGCAGGTATCGAGCAAGCCATCATTGGCAAAATTCCTGGAGTGAAAGGCGTGGAGGCATTAAATGGTTTGGAGGTCTGATAAATAGCGACTTTCCCTATTCATTTCCATCATTCCTTAAACAACATTATGAACCGCCAGGACCTGCTCCAACAAATCCTGCACAAAAAGAGCTATTTGTGTGTGGGATTAGATGTCGATCTAAAACGTATTCCCGCCCACCTACACCAATTTGACGATCCCGTTTTTGAATTTAACAAGACCATCATAGACGCCACCAAAGACCTCTGTGTGGCCTATAAACCCAATATCGCTTTTTACGAGGCCCTCGGCCCATCTGGCTGGACCTCGCTCAAGAAAACCCTGGACTACATTCCCGATAGTCATTTTACCATCGCTGATGCCAAACGCGGCGACATTGGCAACACCTCCCGCCTCTACGCCCAAACCTTTTTTGAGACCTATGACTTTGATGCAGTCACCGTTGCTCCATATATGGGCGAGGATTCTGTCAAACCTTTTCTCGATTTTCCCAATAAATGGGTTATCCTCCTTGGCCTCACTTCCAATAAAGGCAGCCAGGACTTTCAAATGGCTTTGCAAGACGGCGAGATGCCCCTTTATGAAAAAGTACTTCGCAGGGCGCAGACCTGGGGAAGTCCCGATCAATTGATGTTTGTTATTGGTGCCACACATCCCGAAAAGTTTGAAGAAATTCGACAGATTGTACCCGATCACTTTTTGCTGGTTCCTGGGGTAGGAGCCCAGGGGGGCGATCTTGAGGGGCTTTCCCGTTATGGTATGAATGCGCTATGTGGCTTATTGGTCAATTCCTCCCGTGGGATCATTTATGCGGGGCAAGGAGCAGATTTTGGCGAGCAGGCTAGGGGAGCGGCCCTGGTTTTACAGCAGGGAATGGCGGCACAATTGGCTGCTTTGATGCCTACCATTTAAAGCGCTTCCAAACTTTTGTTATATTCTGCTTGAAAATAAGATTTTAAATTGGCGAGCTAGGGGAATAGCTGTATCTTTGAAATGCATCTGCAGGGTACGACAAGCGGTGGTAGCCATAAACACCTTTCCATCCTCCTGTTTTTCAGATCATTAGCCGACTACATGTCGGAATTCGATTTTTACTTATGAGCGTGTAATGCGTCTTTGGTTCTTGCCAAGGGCTAGTCTATTAATCTAGATACTGGTTACTTTTTGAGTGCTTATCTCGGTTAGTAGGGTAAACTATTTCCTAGACTTTAAAACAGGCGCAAATGACACGTTTGTTACTGATAGGGCTATGCCTATTAGCCTCCATCAACAGTGGGAATACCCAAGAAGTGGCCTTTTCCCAATTTATGAAAAACCGATTATTGCTCAACCCAGCCTATGCGGGGATTGAAGGTGGTTTATCAGCCACCGTAACGCGTAGAGAACAATGGGGCCTCATTGGCAATGGAAGTCGACTTCCTGGCGTTTTCCGTACACAAGCAGTGACCTTGGAGGGTTTGTTGGGGCGCGAATTAAAGAGTGGTTGGGGTTTGTACTATCTGGACAATACGGAAGGCGATGCCAATCTGAGGACCATCAATGCAGGCGCTAATTATGTCTATGTCCTCGTTCTCCCTGCCTATTCCAAACTCAATCGAGGTGCCCATACGCGAAATATCCGCCTGGGCGGTGGCTTTTATTATGCGACCAAAAGGATAGATTGGAATCGCTTGACCTTCTCTGATCAAATTGATCCCAAAGGCCCAGATTTTTTCCTTCCTCAATCCTCTCAAGCTGCCTTTTTTGACGATTTTGACGACAATCGTCCCTCCTGGCTAGGCATCAATTTTGGTTTTGTCTTCCGCCAAATCAACTACGACATAAATAATAATGGTTTTCAATGGACCCTTGGCGGCAG
>JBCBDH010000688.1:0-3484 GCA_038529855.1 Bacteroidota bacterium
GCAAGGCGCAATCACGACTAGCTGGAATGCCAATAAGGCAGCAAGCTTGAGTGAGGATGCTACTGTATTCACAGTAACTTTCCGCGCTAAGCGCAACGCTGTATTGTCTGACGTAATCAGCATTAGCTCTGACTACACTCGCGCTGAGGCATACACCGCTGACGCTGAGTTCTTGAATGTCAACTTGACTTTCGAAAATGGTACAGTAAGCGAAGACTTTGCATTGATGCAGAACAGACCTAACCCATTCAGAGATGAAACGGTTGTAGGATTTGTATTGCCACAGGCAAGTAGCGCAACACTGACAATTTATGACGTATCAGGTCGCGTACTGAAGCAGTACGAAGGAGACTATGCTAAGGGTTACAATGAAATCAGCATCAACCGCTCTGAGTTGAGTGGTGTTGGTATCATGTACTACACTTTGCAGTCTGCTGACTACAGCGAGACCAAGAAAATGATCATGCTAAAGTAAGCATCATAAGGTGATGAAATTGGGGCTTCCCCGATACTTTAGTATTGCGATAAAAAACGGGCCTTGTTGCTTTTAGCAGCAGGGCCTGTTTGTTTTTATGCATTAGGGATATCTACCATTCTTAAATTAACCTTTACTGGGTATGTTTTCTTTGGTTGAATTGTAGTAGATTGTATACATATGGCATGGGAAAAAAGCCAAACCCCCTCTTGGCCTTTTGTTTTCCCCGTTTTGATATTCTTACCAGCTATACTTCCGAAAAAATACTTGATATTTTCATATATAACCAAAGGGAGGATCTCACTATGGACAATAATCCATCCATGGGCATATCAACAAGATGAACAATATCCTGGGCGACAGGCATCGCCCCCCTCCCATTTCATAAAGGTCTATTCGGGGCTATCCGAATAGGCTTTTTTTAATAGCGCCAAGAAGAAAGATCCGCTCCTTCAGGCGCCCCTTGCTCAACTTCGTTCGCCCATTTATTGATAAACATGCGATGATAACGCAAGCGAGAAATAGCATTGCTATTTTTGTGATCGCCATTCCAACAATGTTCGGCCCGATCGCCATAATCTACTTCACCATCATAATAAGGTGCAGTAGTAGATTCCAGAAAATCCTCCATTAGATAGACCGCATTATTGAGGTAATAATTATCCATATCACCACAGTAGATGTGAATTTTGCCTTTGAGTTTGGGGCCAATTGTCTTCCAATCGCGTTTTAGAATATAGGCCAGGTCATAGTTTTCTTTCCAATAAGTGGCTACTTCTGGATCAATTTCTCCAGTCGCCTTATCCCAAATCCTTTTGGGATAACCGTCTTCTCCCACAGGCGAATAAACCGCTTCCCAAATATCAAACTGCTGTCCAGAACGGCTGTGTGTACCCAGGGCCAATTCCTTGAGGTTCATATCCCTCAGTGTTGCATTGACTTGGCCGAGATAATCCCGTCGCCCAGGTCGGGCTGTTTGCTTAAAATCACCCTCCAAAAAATAGGCATTTTGATCCTTGTAAATATCGACCAAGCAGTAGGCCCTAAAATCAATAGGGTCAGGACAAGCCGCATAGCAGGCATTGTACTCCTCAGGATAAAAAACTTGAGCAGCCAGTGCTTCCCAACCACCTGTCGAGCCACCGTACAGGAAACGCGCCCAACCCGCTCCAATTCCTCTAAACTGCTTCTCGATATAGGGAATGAGTTCGTAAGTAATGGCATCGCCATAAGGGCCTAAATTGGCAGAGTTGACGGCATAAGAGTCATCGTAATAGGGATTGGCATGTTGGATTTTAACGGCCAGTACCCTTGGAAAATTGGGGCCTGTCCAGGCTTTATAAAAGTCATAGGCTTCTTGCTGGACCATTTTATTATAGCCCTCCAACTGAAAACGTTCGCTATAAGTGGGACTTAGATTGGGATCTGGGGGGGTAGTTCGAAATCCAGAAAAATCAGCTGGAAAATGGCCGTGCATAATAGCTAGGGGATATCGCACATCAGGATGTTCATCAAATCCCTCTGGCAGCAAAACATGCGCCCCCAAATACATGTCCCTACCCCAAAAATCACTGAGTAATTTACTCTTAATTTTTAGGTGTTTGATGTACTTCGTATCTGCTGGGGGCTCGATAGGAGGAATGACTTGATCAAGTACAATACTAAAACGCTGTGTTTGGGAGGCATCAATACTTAATTTGATGGGGGTACTAAAAAGATTACCAGGTGCGCGATTCCATTGCTGGCCTTCTCCTCTGTCCATGGGAAGTTGAACCTTATGACCATCAGCGCGTTGAAAAGTCTCATAGAGATGAAAAAGGGCTTGTACATAGTAATCGCCAGGAGGCAGCTCGCTAAGCGTTTGGATGGGATAGCCGTAAGCTTGATGATCAATTGTCATCAACTGCCCGGTTTTTAACTGTTCAATGTCGATTCCAAAGACCAATTGCGTATTTGGTCCATCGTTAATTTGGAAACGGGGTTCTTTCTTGTTATTATTGGATAAAAGAAGTAATAAACGACCATTCACTGGTTTAGCGTGCAGTTCTGGAGCGATTTTTAGCTCAAAAATTAATTTTTGCGGATTTACATCGAACTTCGCGTAACGAAACGCGTAGAAAACTAGGATACCAGGAAAAATGAGCATCATTATCAAATGCTGAAGGATAATTTTTCTCATGACAAAGGTGTTTTTTCAACTATTCAGGAAAGAAATATACAGAAACTCGACTATATACCAACTAAATTGCCCCAAGTTTAGGTCCAAACCTAAACATCGAAGATCAAATCAGTCCGCAGCGGAAAGACCCCATATAAGTAGCATCTTATTTGTATTAATAATAGCTGTAATGAAGTCCCGGGTTTTCATAACGTTATTCTTATTGATCTGTCTGTCCTGTAGTGTATGGGGGCAGTACGATGATGGTGGGCGTCCGATAATTTTTTCTAAAAGAACATCGGGGACCATTAAAGTGGACGGTCAATTAGATGATCCCGTTTGGCAGGGGGTGATTCCCAGCTCTGCTTTTTGGCAATATTTTCCCGCTGATACCATTCGCGCTGATCAGCAAACCGAAATCTATATGCGCTACGATGATGAGTATCTCTATGTAGCCACCAAGTGCTATGCTGCTGGTGCTGATTATGTGGTTCCTTCTCTGCGGAGGGACTATCGGGCAGGAGGTAGCGATAATATCACCCTGGTCTTTGATCCTTTTAATGACAATACTAACGCTTTTGTATTTGGCTTAAATCCCTTTGGGGTACAAAGAGAAGCTTTGATTTCTAATGGAGGGAATAATATTCCAAGGGATTGGGACAGTAGTTGGGATGCCAAATGGGAGGGCGATGCCCAAATGTATGAAGATCATTGGATTGCTGAATTTGCCATTCCCTTTCGATCGATTCGCTTTAAGGAAGGTAGTACAAAATGGTAACTATTCAGCATGAATAGGTGAAAATGGTTGTTGTAAAAAAGCCTGATGCATTTCTTGGCAGACATTACGACCA
>JBCBDH010000689.1:0-3482 GCA_038529855.1 Bacteroidota bacterium
GTTTCACTTCCCGATTCTTGTATTGGTCTGATACGATCAAATAATAGATACCTTGGGTCAAAGTATTATCAGTATTGATCTTCAAGATATTGTAGCCTTTATGAATAAAAAAATCTCTTGAAATGACTATGTCTCCAGTAACATCAGCTAATTCCACCTTAAGCTCTCCTGTGAAGGATGAAGTTATCTGAATCTGGATATTATCTGTAAATGGATTAGGAAAATAATCATTTATAATAAAATTATTAGGTTTTAGCTCATGAACTTTATAAGACTGAATAATACTATTATCAGTGAAATTACTGGAGATTGGCTCTAAGACAAGGGCTGTACTGCAATCATCAGGTAGTACGATATCATTACAAGAGTAGTATGGGTAGTTAGGGTCAAGTGGACTTGTTGTGGCATAACAATTATCTGAACAAAATCTATGAATTTCATTATTGTCATTCCCACAATAATAGATGACTGTACAAGTTCCCTCGCCATTGCATTCTACTGGAATACCATTGATGCCTTCTACTTTAATAATTGTAGACAATTCTTCTTTAACTACCTGAATTTGCTCGTCAGGGGGTAATCGAGAGAAAGTACATTTTTGTACTTTTTTACAAAATTCTCCATCTTTACACATCTTTGGACAATCGTAATTAGGGGTTATTCCATCTACAAATTCAACACTATACTCCCCATAAACCGTATTCAACACATTCCCTGTCGCCAAGCAAATTTCTTCCAATTCACAATCACAAGTCTCACAATCTTCCGTGTAGTCTATTTCATCAAAATTGTAGTAGCTTGTCGATGGTCGGAAGCCAATCCAGTTATTGTAATTTTCACAGAATAAGTCGTAACCGCACTCACCTGTAGCAGGATTATCATAGGGCTGGGTGAGTACATCTTGGGCGAAAACGGAGAATTGGAAAGTATAATCCTGGCATCCATCGCTGATGGTTAGGGCATAATTACCTTGGCGGAGGTTGTTAATGCATTCGTTGGTAGCATTGGTATTAGGGGTGAACTGGCCATTGCTCCATTGGTAGGTGTAGGGCCTTTGTCCTCCTGCTACATTGATACAAACACTTCCAGTTTCGTAGTCAATTTGGGTTTCAAAATCTTCGCAGCTCCCTTGAATTTCTTGACTGATCAGATTTAGTCGATCTTCATCAAGATTAATATTTTCTAGGATGGTAAAGCAGCCATTGACATCTGTTAGGGTGACTTGATAATTTCCAGCGGGGACATTTTCGAGATCTTGGCTCGTATGGCCATTGTTCCATTCATAGGTATAGGGAGGTGTTCCGCCAGAGACGTTTAGGTTAATATCGCTTTCTCCTGGACAATCAACGATCGTTTGGGCGGAGATTTGGAGGGGGGGATAGGAGGCTACTGTATAGCTTTCTGATCTTTCTCTATTGCAATAGTCAAGGACTGTTACTTGGTAAGTGCCTGGGGCTAAGTTGGTTAGATTGTTGCCATGTGCGCCATGACTCCAATTAAAACGATAGGGTGGATTGCCACCGCTAACGGCTAAAGTAATACTGCCTGTATTTTGTTCTGCACAAGAAGATTTGATTTCACTATCGTCAATTTGGAAAGGGCCTGTACTGGGGATTTCTGCGACAAAAAAGGATTCGACTTGTGTGCATTCCCCCGTGTTATCTGTTACGCTTAGGTAATAGTTGCGATTTCCTTCTAGATCGTTTAGTTCGCTATAGTCGCCAGTTGTTTGTTCCCCTGTACTCCAAGTAAAGGTATAGGGACGCGCATTGGGGTCTTGACTAATGGCACCCACTCCAATGTAGCCATTATTGATGTCCTCACAGGCGGCTTGTACATCAGTAATTAGGCTGGGGAGGTTTTGTCCTTGGATTTCAAAATCCAGTTCGCCTTTACAGCCATTGACATCTTCTACCTCAAAGTGATAAGCTCCTGCGGCCAAACCTGTCCATGTGCCATTTGGATTTTGAGGAAATACTTCTCCAATTGCATTTTGTAGGGTCATTTCATAAGGGGGTGTACCGCCCGTTGGACCACCCGTACGAAAATAGATCGTACCGTCACGGGCGCCACAGGTACTTGGTCCTTCAATAGCCGCTTCTACATGTTCAATGCTGATGGCCTCACAGTCAGCGATGTTTAGGGCAAGATGAGTTTTGCAAGCATAGGCATTGGTAACAGTGATGGTATAATCTCCATCGCACAGATTGATGAAGTTGTATATGCCATTAACATTAGAGGCTTCGATAGGCTGGCCAGGGCCTTCTAGCAATAGGGTAAATGGACCTGCTGTCCCCTCCGCAGTCACTTGTATCCACCCATTGCATTGACCATTTTTGGCGTGGGTGAAATCACTAATTTCGATTTTGGCTTGCAAGCTAAAGGCTAGAAGAAGGCTCAGTAGCCCTGTGCAGCTGATTTTAAGGTAAAGGTGATGCATAGCTTATTTTTTTTGGAGTTTGGGGGAAGTATCTTTTTCGTTGATCTTTTCATCGTTTTCATTGACACAAAAAAACTTTCGATCATTTTTGCCAAATCCTCCTGGATTGATGTCAAATTGGGTTTTTAAAGCGCCATCTTTTGAGAAGCGATAGATACGGTTTCTTGGTTCTTTGTATTCCTTATCTAAACCATCAGCTTGATTGTGGATGATAAGGAGTTTACCTATGAAATGATTGGGGATGAGGTATTCTTCTCTATCGTGGCCAAAGACGTAGTTATTCAAGCCCCATGTACAGAAGGCAACAACCAATATGGCAGGTATACCTACTAGGGTAATGATGATATTTGTTAGACAATTATGATTCGATTTTGACATCTTAGTTGAACTTATATTTTCTGAAGTGAATACTATCTGGAGGACGTTGGAATTTGAGTAGATTTTTAAGGGTATCGATGATAACGTAATTAAAATGGCCCTCCATAGAACTATTTAAGCGTTCTTCTTCTACAACATCTCTGGGATGATATTGAATATGAGAACTTGTAGCAACGTATACGGAATCAGGAAAAAAGCGACTTATATTTTTGGGTAGATTTGGATCGTAATGTCGTTCTATTAGACGACCTAAGGATACAGAAGGAAGACGCTTTAATTTTTTACCCTGATGATTTACGTAGTAAAATCTTTTATAGCCTTTTTTAAATAGGCCCTCATTGATATCAAACTGTGTTTTTAGAAAGCCATTTTTGGAAAAACGATAGATTCGCCTTTTAAATCCTTTATATTCCTTTTCTGAGCCATCCTTTTGATTAAATAGAATAAGGAGTTTCCCAATGTATAGGTCAGGGATAAGATATTCTTCTCTATCAGGACCATACACATGTTCAATCATACCTCTTGTCACCCAAAATACGATGATTAGGCTAGGGATAAATACTGCAACTAGGAATATATTAGTCCATTTATTTTTCTGAGAATTAGCCATGATAGATTTCTTAATTAAGGATTACTCACAACAATCTAAATTCCCACAGCATGG
>JBCBDH010000690.1:0-3480 GCA_038529855.1 Bacteroidota bacterium
CTTTTAGCCAGATTGAATACCACAAAGATGGCAGCGTAAAAAGAGTAGCCCAGGCTGGCGAACACTATCGAATGGGGAGCGGTAATGAAACCAAATACTTCTATGCTGTTTCTGGAGGAGAGTTGGGGTTTTTGTATGGTTTTAGAAAATCACATGAAGTAAATGTTCCTGCAGGTGACCCAACCAATCCAGTATCCAGAGATATTGAAGGAAATATCCTGGCTTATAAAACCATCACGATTGGTACGGATGACATTGAGCATATTTCCTTTACGGATGCACTTGGGCGACCAATAGCGAATGCAGTGAGTGGAGCGCCAGGTACTTCCAACTGCACTTATCAAATCGCCAAGCATACTTTGGATTTTCGCAGTACGCAATCCACTGAAATCCACCTCCCTGCCGCAACCAAGCAAAGTTTAAAAGTTGGCTATGGCGAATACTTTGTCGATAATGATCCAATCAATTATATCAGTCTGCAAATAACTGATATTCAATCTGAACAAACCCTGGTGGAGGGAACAGATTACAACATTACTTTAGGAACAGGGAGCTATCTGGAGGTGACTTTTCTGGGAACCCATGCCAATCAAACGGGCTATTACCGAATTTCCTTTGAATATACGGAGGCCTATATGGATGTCTATAATGACTTTTTTGTCCCAGGCAGCGAACCTCCTGTGAGGGTGGAGTATGAATTGGATTATACCAACTGGACCATCAACTATTACGATGAACGAGGTCGTTTGGTCCAAAGCGTTCAACCCAAAGGCATCCGCTGTGATTTGGTAGACGCCAGCCAAATGGGCACCTTTCCTTTTAAAAAGTCACATGAATTGGTCACTGGAGCTCCTGCAGTCTATTCAGTCAATAATTCTACCTTCCACACAGAAATTCTTCCTCCACTACAAAATGGGCTTGGCCAGGAAATTAAGCTGACGGTTAAGACACAGGTCAAACCTGGACTGGTCCACGACCATTGGAATGGTCAAGGAGGTGGTGGTGGTGTAGGAGGCGCTGTCGTCAATGCCATCCCTGTAAATACCATTTTCAATCCCTTTGCCCCTATAGATACGACGGTTAACGTTCCCCTTGGTCGAATGACTGATTCAGAATTTGAAGCAGCCTATCCAGCCATCAGCGTACTCGACATCGAATTGGGCAATCTACAAGCCATCATCCCCCCCTCCGTACCAGAGGAGCTTCCCTGGCCAACTGATTACCCCCCTTCTTATTGCAGTAATGGCGTGCGCGATTACAGCGAACGAGGAGTAGATTGTGGCGGTCACTGCCAGGCTTGTCCAGAATGCGAAGAGGAGCCTGACTTTTTGGTGGCTTTTGAATTTGAAATGCACATTATTGGTACGCTTCAAGATAACAGCCAAACGGTTTTGGGGACAAGAAAAATCTATCGTACGCTTGGCATGGATTGCAATTTCATCTTAGTAGACCTTACGCCTGCAGATGCCAATAATACCCAATTCGATTACTTTGTCAGTGATGATGTCATTAGCGATCTAGACTTAAAAGAGGTCAAGGTTCAACTACACCGCACACGCGCCAAAACCAAACCTGAAAATGATTTCTGGTACATCAATCCTTCTAATCAAGCGCATCGCTTTGTTCGCTACATCTATTTGCGTTTAGATGGCCAGCGCGAGGTTATCTTTGACGAAGCCATACCTCATACAATGACCGAAACCATCGTTTACGACGATTTGAATCGCGTCACCGCAACTGAAGATCCTGACCGAGGCGTCGTGGAATACATGTATGACCAGGAAGATAAACTACGCTTTTCGCAAGATGCCCGTCAGGCGGAATTAGCTTACTTTACTTATTACAGCTATGATGATCGAGGTCGACTTGTAGAGACGGGAGAATATCGAGATAGCAATTATTATTTCCCAGCCGTCATCCATGAGAATGTTTCTTTTCCTGTGGGTGGGATTAGTTTGGCTAGTATTGTCGAATTAAACGATGGCCTGCCAGCGAGTCCGCGAGAAGATTGGACGCAGTTTGTCTTTGATGAAGAAGGGCCCAGCTTTCCAGCTAATTATCCAGACTACAAAGCGGAATTTGTAGAAGGTCGGGTATCCATGTCTCGAAATAGTACCCACAGTACCTTTTACAAATACAATCACAATGGACAATTGGTCGCTTCCTTAAAGAAGTATCCAGAATTGGGATTGAAGACCGTGGATTACCAATACGACTGTTTTGGCAGACTTGTTCAATCTACTTTTCAACAAACAGATGCAACAGAGAAATTTAGTCATCTCTACAGCTATGATCTCAATGGTCAAATTCGCACTGTAGAAACCCAAAAGGCCAATGAGCTGCCCAAACTGCACAGCTCCTATGAGTTCTATAAACTGGGGCAATTGCGCAGAACCGAGCTAGGGGATAATCTTCAAGGCGTTGATTATACCTACACCGTAGATGGCGCCTTGAAGGCCATTAATCATCCTTCGCTTTACAGCTATGATCCAGGGCGGGATGGCTACAGCGGTAATCATTCAGATGTCGCCAAGGATGTATTTGGTATGACCATCGATTATCACTCCAACGACTATGTGCGAAAGGGCACTCGAATCAATTATGGTCAAGACAATTTAGCGAATGATTTCCACGACGGACGCATTAAAAGCATCCGTTGGAATACCCGAAATGATCTTCAGTCTGCTTTTGCTCGCGAGCATATGTTTGTGTATGAATACGATTGGAAACAACAACTCACTGACGCCCAATATGGCCAATACATCGTCAATTTTCAGGTCAATAATAACCAAGGCAATGGCGGTTTTTCCAATCCTGTACACGGTGCTTATTTACAAGCTTCAGGAGGTGCTTACGAAGTACAGGGCATCACCTATGATGCCAATGGCAATATCCTAAGCCTGGAAAGACAAAACGACAGCGGCGAAGACCTCGACCACCTGAGCTACATCTACGAACATTCTACTGTTGCTGGCTACAGTGAGGATACCAACAAGCTACGGGCGGTAAAAGATGATGCAGGTTTTCTGGATCAAGGGGATGTTCAGGATCAAGATGACAACAACTACACCTATAATCCCAATGGAGAAATCATTGGCGATCTGGAAAAAGACATTCACCTGATCTACAATTCCTTTGGCAAAGTCGATTTCATCCGCAACCACGCCAACACCAGAAATGTCATGCATTTCACCTACGACGAAATGGGCAATAGGATGAGCAAAACGACTTATGATGTCAATGAAAACCCAGAAAAGACGACCTTCTACGTCAGAGAAGCTGACGGCACCATCATCGCCACCTATGAAAAGGACTATGCTGATACTCACCCTCTTCCTGAACTAGAAGAATACATGCTGGACGGTGGCCAATTGGGTATCCACTACCCCGCTGGCAACCAATACGTCTATCACCTCACCGACCATTTGGGCAATGTTCGCGTCACCATCGACAGAGAGAAGGACCCCAATGGCGAAGCCC
>JBCBDH010000691.1:0-3472 GCA_038529855.1 Bacteroidota bacterium
CTAGCTTTTTTTGATGATGCGTCTTCATTTTTCAGTCGATAAAAATGAAGCAAAAATCTTGGCGAAATAAACTCGCGCTGCTCAAACAGTATTTCGCCAGGCTACCCGCCCTTAGGACTAGCCCTTCAGGCTATAGGTGAGCTTGTTGACCAGCGGGTTTTATGGTGCCCAATGCTTGCATATATCTCTTCTATTTATTTAGCGCGGGCTGCACTGTCGAACTGACTCCCCGCCAAAGCGGGGTCAGTCCGACAGTGAGCGCTGGCTTCACTCCAATAAATATGCAGAAAATCCAGTATAAAATATTTACGGTCACAAAGAAGCAAATACATTTAGAACAAAAAAACGGGTAAAGTTGATTGATCAACTTTACCCGTTTTAAGCAATACATCCTAGCTCTACCTCAAACAAAATGGGTTTGAGACAAGCCCAAACCCACTTGTGGTACTAATACGTAGTTTGGAGCCCCAAACTACTTTCTGATAAATCTATATTTACTACTAATGCTTTATAAAAGAAGTGCTGTAACTTCCTTTTTCTGTATTTAATTTTAAATAATAAATCCCCTCTGCCAAGCCCGCTAATCGAATGCTATACTCCTGTCGGCCACTTGCTAAATAGCCCAAATCTTCTCGTCGTATTGCCTTACCATCACTACTAAATAATTCAAGTGAGACATTGGATTTTTCTTCCATAAGAAAGGATACCCTGGTATAGTCTTGACTGGGATTGGGAGAGAGGATTACCTTTTCAATAATACTTTCTGGCTCCTTTGTAGCCGTAATAAAGTTGGCATCCAACTGAGCAAAATAACTCATGGGCATCACATTCGCTTCAATGCTTGAAAAACTGTTAAATGACCGAACGGCTTGATGATCTTCTGCAATCGTCTCATTAGTGGGGTCCCACATATCCGTACCTAAAAAAGTAGTATTATAAAAACCCGTAGAATCTTGCGTCGATCCACCCAACTCCACCAATACCCCAGGAGGTGCTTGCGCTCGAATCACAAATTCTACAGAATGCTCAAATGATAAACCGCTATTAATGACCTCTGCAATAAAGCCATTCCATCCAGGGAAGAAAGGCTGACTTGCATCCCAAGCGGCATCCGCAGCCTCAGATTGCACAAAGGGTTCAAAATTGGGATAAATATCATTGGTATTGGAATCGACCACTGCAAAGTAAGTAACATAGGTAAACACTTGTGACTCAGCAGATAAAGCACAGGAACAAAAAGTATTCGGACTTTCCGTACCCAGTCGAAGGTTACCAATACGGATTTCTACTTCAGAAAAATCTTCTGAATAATTCATCACTAGCGTTGGTATCGTATCTGGATCAATACAGGCTTTTGCTTGAAACTGCCAGCAAGCAATAAAGCTAAAGACAAAAAACAGCTTAGTAAATGATGAAAAAGTTAGGTTGAGGTTTGAGGTTTTCATATCATTAATTTTGTTAGTAAATGGTCTTTCAATCAGATACACGAAGATTTCTAAACGAAGGTTGGGTGAGCTTATCACTTTTTACCGTCCGTTAAATAGTCCGTTCATCTCTTCCAAGATTCCTTTCGTGAGTCTTTTATGCTCACTAGTGGGTAAAAAAAGTATCCTATCGCTACCTCAACTAAATTTGTCTAAAAAATCCATTAAAGATGAACTTCGTATATAGTCAAAGCCCATTATCCATGCTATTTCTAATCCTATTCCTCACGACCTTTGGTGCTTGTTCAAAAGAAGAAGCAGATATCAATACCAATCCGCCCTCTTCCGAACGAGGCTATTTGGTTTCCTACACCAAGACCAGTAGCCTAAGTGCTGATGAGGTGATTTCTGGTAATAGCGAGGAGGTTGATCTTTCCAACTATGCCAAGCATGATCTGGACATTTACTCCATTGTTTATAATTCTTTAGATGGAGGAGAGCCAGTAGAGGTTTCAGGCTTAGTATTTATTCCCAAAGAAGTCAACGATGCGCTAGATATAATACAAAATCACCATGGCACCATCATCCCTGGCGATGACGAAGCAGTCCCTTCAAGCTATACGGCTGGAACATGGGGCAGTTCTGAGATGTACCTTGTTGGCGCCACAATGGCCGCCAATGGCAAAGTCGTTTCAATGCCCGATTATGTGGGCTATGGCATTTCATCTGATCGGGAACATCCTTATACCATTCATCACGAATTAGCAGAAGTCTCCGTAGATATGCTTCGTGCAAGCAGACAATTAATAGCCACCTTATCCCTTGATTTCTCCAATAAAGTCTTTCTGACTGGATGGTCAGAAGGTGGTGGAGCGGCCTTAGCGACCCACAAATATCTACAAGAAAAATACACCAGTGAATTTGATCTAATCGCCAGCTCTCTTTTTGCAGGCCCTTATGATTATTTCGCTTTTGTCCAAGACATCATGACCAATAGGCAAGTAGAAAACGAAAACTTATCCATTTACAGCTGGTCTGTATATGCGCTCAATGATTATGATTCTTCCTTAAATAAAACCCCCAGCAGCATTTGGAATTATCCCGTCACTAACCAAAATGAGGCCCTTAATGTACCTTCCTTCCAAGCTGCCCAGATTTTTCAAGATGACTTTATGAATGGTTTAGTCAATGGGTCAGCTACTGATTGGATAGCCGCCAGCCAAGCCAATTCCTTACTAGAAGATTGGACCCCACAAGGACATTTATTCTTCCATTCTGGAACAGACGATCTTATCGTCCCCCATTACAATTCCGTCAATGCCCACCAGCATTTTAAATCCTTGAATGTGCATTCCACGCTTTACGAATATCCTGGTGGCGATCACTATACTCCACTGTATGATTACGTGACGACTACTTTGGATGATTTTAATGAGTTGTAGAAAGTGGGGTATTGATAAATACTTAAAAGAAAAGATCACCTTGACAAAAGGATGGGAGGGTTTGAGCAAGCTATTGCCCTACCGTATTAACTTTATTCTAAACGAATCATTCATTTATCGTATTCTCCAAAATCAAAAAAGGAATCCCCTCACTAGCCCATTGATTCACCAAAGCATTATGCCCAGGCGCTTCAAAAGCCAGTGAACCCAAGGCAATGTCCAAATCCCCATCCCCATCCGCATCTTCTGCATCCATTACAATCCATCGGCCCTTGTTCACGGTAGGAAAGCTGTAGGTCTTAAATTCCAAAGCCCCTTGATTGTCTAAAAAGACAAAGCCCTCTTCCTTGCGATTGGAAAAATCTGGAAAGAAAGAAATGGCAGCGATATCCATATCTCCATCTTGATCAAAATCTGCGGGAATGGCTTTATAAGCGCCGTTTAATGGATAAAAGAAAACTTCTTCAAAGTTATTTTGGCCATCATTCTGGAAGATGCGGATGCCGTGATAGGGTTTTAGAATAGGAGGAAAGTCCGCATTATCGCCATTGGTATAGATAAGGTCAGGAAACTCATCACCATTATAATCAAACAAATTAAAATAGC
>JBCBDH010000692.1:0-3454 GCA_038529855.1 Bacteroidota bacterium
GATGATGCTGACTGCAGTGAGCAGAACAAGCTAGAATGTTAAAATTGTTGTTAAATTTTGATTGAACAAAAGGCAAAAACAACAAAAGGGACGTTAAGGAGAATAGTAGATTTTGATATAATGTGTACATAGCGTATTGTTGAGCACATTTAGAGCACTTGTACGAAAATAAAGATTATTGTTTGAAATCACAGCTACAAATACCCTTTTTACTAACTTGTCTATTGTTTGCGGCCCTCGGTCCTGTGATTTCCTATGCTCAAATCTTGCCAAAAGACAGCTTAAAGCAAAGTATTTTAACGGATAGTCCTCCTTTGTCAGATAGCCTGTTATTAGGTGATCTTCTCTTGTCTTCCGATAGTTTAGCTTTGATTGATACCATTCCTCCAAGTTTGGATTCTTTAGCCTTGGTAGGAAAGAGCGATAGCCTATTGCTAAGTGATAGTCTGACTTTGAATGATTCAACGCTTCTAGGCTTGGACTCTTTGGCTTTGGCAGGGCGGATGGATAGCCTTGGTCGGCCCATTGCTCCTCCCATCGTCGTCCCTATGTCTGCTGATTCGCTGGATGCCAAGGTGGATTATTCCGCCAATGATTCGATGCACTACGATATTAAAAATGAGCGGATTTATCTCTATGGCGAGGCTTCAGTGCAGTACAATACGATGAATCTAACGGCGGATTACATCATTTTTGACTGGGCCAAGAATACGGTTTATGCGGAAGGGCTACCCGATAGTTTGGGAAGGACGGGAGGGAATCCAGAGTTTAAAGATGGCGATCAGAGTTTTAAGGCCAAAAAGATGCGCTACAATTTTGAAACGCGTAAGGGCATTATCTACGATGTGACTTCTCAGCAGGGTAATGATATGTATGTGCTGAGTTCCAAGGCCAAATTTATCAGCCCTGAGCCAGGCTTGGACAGTACGGCTTTCAAAGAAAGTGACGATGTGGTTTACAGCTCCAATTCTATATTCACCACCTGTAATCACCCCAATCCACATTTTGGTATACGCAGTAGAAAACAAAAAGTGGTGCCCAATAAATTGGTCATCGTTGGTCCCTCGAATCTGGAAATTGCGAGTATTCCAACACCACTTTGGCTGCCTTTTGGCTTTTTCCCCATCTCCAAAGGCAAGCGAACGGGTTTGATTTTTCCCAGAGATTACGAATTTTCAGAAACTTGGGGATTTGGATTGAGAGATGTCGGTTGGTTTTTTCCGCTAGGGGAGTACTTTAATCTTCAACTCACTGGAGAGATATACACGAGAGGGACTTGGGGAATCAAAGCTTTTTCTCGCTATGATCGGCGCTATCGCTACTCTGGTGATTTGACCGTCGCCTTTTCCAATCGGCGTTCAGAGTTTGCCAATGGCCTGCCGCGCAAAGATCGGTCCTGGTCTTTTCGATGGTCGCACCGTCAAGCGCCCACTGCGCACCCCACCAACAATTTCAGCGTAAGCGCCAATATTCAAACCAATAATTTTCAAAGTCTAACCCAAAACGACTTTCAAAGCGTATCTCAAAATCAACTGAACTCCACGTTTACGTTTAGTAAAAATTTTCCTGGCACGCCCTTTCGCCTATCGGTCTTTGCCAGCCACAACCAAAATACCCAAACCCGCGATATGCGCATCACCCTCCCTACGATTGATCTGCAGATGAATAGAATCTATCCCTTCAAAAGAAAGATTCCCTCAGGGCCAGAGCGTTGGTACGAAAAGCTCTCCTTGCAATACACCATGAATGCGCAAAACCAATTCGTAACGACCGATACGACACTGTTTAGTAGCGAGACCTTAGAAAATGCAAAAAATGCCATTCGCCATACGGTCAATTCGGATGTAGCTTTCAATTTGTTCAAACACTTTAACCTATCGCCCAGAGTAGATTATGCCGAAATTTGGCATTTCAAAACCCTCAGACGCGTATTTGATCCCACGCCCGTTATCGATACGGCTTTCATCGTGAGCCCTGATGGTTTGGATACCATTCCCGATTTGACCGATACCACTAGTTTTGGAACGGTGACCGATATATTTGATACGGGCTTTCGGGCATTGCGATTGTTCAATGCCAGCTTGGGGCTGAATACCAATATTTTTGGGGTTCGGGAATTTCAGAAGGGTTTTATTCGAGGGATTCGCCATACGATCAAACCCAGTATCTCCGCTAATTTTACGCCAGATTATACCAGCGAACGCCTGGGCTATTTTGAGGAAGTACAAACTGACAGTCGCTTTGATGAATTAACGACCTACTCCATATTTGACCAAGGCTTATACGATCGGCCCTCTAGTTCTGGTTTGGTAGCCGCTTTGTCTTATACCATCAATAATATCTTTGAGGCCAAGTATTTTAGCAAAAAGGACAGCACCATTAATAAATTTAGGCTCTTTGATAATATTGTCCTATCTGGGAATCACAACTTTGCTGCCGATTCTTTGCAATGGAGCGAGGTGCGCCTAAGAGGGAATACGCGAATCTTTAAAAAATTGACCAATCTACAGTTCAACGCGGCCTTTGACCCCTATGCCGTTGAGTTTACCGATTCTGGGACTAAAAGACGGATCAATACTTTTTACAAGGAAACCAATGGTAAATACCTCCGCTTTGACCGAGCGATGCTGACCATCAGTACAGGAATGAGCATTAGCCAAATCCGCGATCTTTTTACCAAAGAGGAATCAGGCGCACAAGGAGGGCAAGCAGGGGAAGGCGAAAAACCGCCTCCTGGTAATGCCACCAAGCCATTGAGAGGGGGAGGAGACGAAGCGCTTCTTGATCTATTTGAAAATTTCAGAATCAGCCACAACTTCTCCTTGGAGGCCAATCGCCTGGAAGGGCGGGATACCATCTTTGTGCGGGCACACACCATCCGCCTCAGCGGGCGAATTAAGCTGACAGAGAAGTGGAATATCAATGTCGGAAACATCAGTTATGACTTCAACTCCAAGCGATTGGTCTATCCCGATTTGGGTTTCTCTCGCGATTTGCACTGTTGGGAGATGGGGATGAGCTGGCGCCCCGAACGCGGTACGTATAATTTCTATATCCGCGTCAAACCTGGTACCCTGGACTTCTTGGAAATACCCTATAAAAAGAACAACCAAGACGCCCTCAATCGATTTCGATAAGGCGGCAAGTACCCATCTATCAAGGGACTACTCATCGTTTAAAGAAGGGAATGATACGAACCGCATTTTCTGCTTTCGATTCCAATTGATAGCCACTTTCTATGCGCAATTCATAAGATCCACTAGGTAGTGTATCCACAGGTAAATAAATCAAAAAGCCCTTTTCGTTATTATAGCTGTTTTTGCCATAGCTAAAGCGAGCATCTGGAAAGGTTTGGCTTCCAATAGAGAGGCGATAGTACTGATTAGCGCAATCGCTATAATACTGCTCTCTAGCGATGCGTTTATCTATTTTATCCCAATCGTCAAGTACTTCA
>JBCBDH010000693.1:0-3450 GCA_038529855.1 Bacteroidota bacterium
GTTTTTTATTACTTGCTTTTTTCTCTTCTTTCTTTTTACCACGTTTCAAAATCTGAGCTTCCAATTCATTAGCGGACTCCCGAATATAGCGAGAGAAGATGTCGATATCGGGCATCGTCTTGGCGTCAGAGGTGGGGCTGATGGTAATCAGACCATTATAGCTAAAGACAGTAATGATCAAGCCCATGCCGTCGATGATGGGGGCCATACCCATGACGGAAACCAGTTTGTGGCCGGCAAGATAGAGCGGAAGCTGTGGGCCGGGAACATTGGTAATGGTGACATTGAAAACGGGCTTGTGCATTTCTGCTATTCGATACCTGGAATACAGTCGCGCAGCCTGATTGGCCACTCCAAATGGTACGACTTCTGCCATATTGGCCAGGGTTTTGGCACCAATGGCGCCTTGATAGGTTTTGCCTCGGATGGTATTTTCGTGGATGACCTCTAAGCGTTCGATGGGGTCTTCGATATTGGTCGCTAGTTGGACCAGCATGGAAGACAATTGGTTGCCGTCGCTATCCCCATCACTGCTTTGGCGAGTCGAGATGGGGACCATGGCAACAAGGGGCTTTTTAGGCAATTTGTTCTTTTCCAGTAGATAGCGTCTCAAAGCACCAGCACAAATGGCAAGAACGACATCGTTGAGCGTCGTTTCCATGAGCTTTTTTAGGGCTTTTACTCGATCTAGCGAAAGAATGGCGGTATTCCATTTTCTGCGGGCGGAGATGATGCCATTGAGTGGAGAGGCGGGAGCGGTGAAAGGTGCAGTGGGGAGTTCAGCTCCTTGGGCTCTGGTGATGACACCAGCTTTAAGGGTGGCGCTGATGGTATTGCCAATGAGCTTGGGGAATTTTAGGGGTCTTTCCGCAAAACTCAAAGTCGACTTGAGGATCATGGATAGCTCATTGGGAATAGGACGAGGACGGAATGGACGAGGGGCAGGAATTTCCTTTACCTCAGGGCTAAGGTCAAACATCAAACTCAAAATCCCAGCTCCTGCTACCCCATCAATAGCGACGTGATGGATTTTGGAGACGATAGCCACCGAGCCTTTAGGGACTTGGGGGATATTGTTAAGTCCTTCTACAAAAGTGAAAGACCATAGGGGGCGAGAGCGATCGAGTGGTTCGCTAAAGATTTGAGAAGCTGTTTCGCGGAGTTCGCGCCAACTGCCCTCTTTAGGTAGGGCGATGTGATTGAGGTGGAGGTCGATATCAAAATTGGGATCATCTACCCAGTAGGGATAGTCGATACTCAGGGGCACATAGACCAGACGCTGCCGCAGTTTGGGAATCATATGGATACGCGATGCGATCGTTTTGCGAAAGGTCTCGTATTCTAATGATCCCTCAATGACCACTACGCTTCCTACATGCATAGGGCTATTGGGCGTTTCGGCATAGAGAAAAGTAGCATCCATGCCAGATATCGCTTTGATGTCTTTATTATTAAGCTGTTTGAGGATTTTTCCTAGCATTTTATAGATATTTACCGCAAAAATAAGATTAGGCTAACAAAGCGTCTAAAATAAAGCCATTAATTTGCATTTTTCGTTTAGGAAATAGGAAACTTACGGGCTGCTAAAATCACGACTAATTTGAATACGACATCTTCTATACAGCGTCCTTCGCTCTGGTTGTTTCTCTCAGAGGTGCCAAGAGCAGTGACGGAACGCTTCCGATACGACGGTTTTCGACGCACCCTATCTGCAAAAGATAAGGGCGATGGGCATGTGGTGCTGGTTATTCCTGGCTTTATGGCAAGCGATATTTCCACAGCACCGCTTCGACGGCTGATTGGTCAATTGGGCTATGATGTACACGGTTGGGACTTGGGGCGCAATTTGGCTTATCTGAAAGATTTGGAAAAGCTGAGTAAGAAGATTGATCAACTGTATAAAAGCCAGCAAAAACCAATTAGCCTAATTGGATGGAGCCTAGGCGGGGTGTATGCTCGGGAGTTGGCCAAAGAGCGGCCAGAACAAATCCGACAAGTAATCGCCATGGGTTCGCCATTTGGTGGTATCCGAGAGGATAACAATGCCAATTGGCTTTACGATTTTATCCACGGTAGCGATGGCATAGAAAAGATTCCCTCAGAATGGTTAGCTGATTTACCTAATCCCGCCCCTGTTCCGACTACTGCCTTTTACAGCAAACAAGATGGCATTGTCTCCTGGAAAGTCTGTTTGGAAAAGGAAGAAGACAAATGGCATCAAAATATTGAGGTAGACACCAGTCATATTGGAATGGGGGTCAGTCCAGAGGTTTTGGCCATTATCGTAGATCGCTTGCGTTATGATAAGTCGAATTGGAAACGCTACCAAAAGAAGAAGTAGAGTATCCTGTCTTAATAAATCACAAAACGACCACTCTTGATGTCATTGACATTTTCAATACTCATAAAATAAGTACCTGGTGCCAATCCAAATATCGGGACCTCCAAAAACCTAGGCGCACAAAACTGAGGCGTAATCCCACTCAAGATCAGTTGCCCTACAGAATTGTAAATCTTTACTTCGTATTCGGTAAACTCTGGAGTTTGGTATTCAACCAATAGCTTTTCTGTTGATGATGGCGCTAGGCTAGGGCGAATGCTTAACAAATCCAAAGGGCCTACCTGACTGCCAAATTGATCTTGCAGCAAGCTCATGCTATTGAATACATTCAAGCGACCACCCGTCACGGTTTTATTTTCCAAACTAGTACTTGGGTCGACTCCATCCAATATGACCTCTCGCATCATTTGGGCCGTTTCGCTGGGATTCAATCTCGCTTGCAAGGATAAGCCTTCACAGGGTAGGGAATACAAAAGGGCAATCGCTCCTGTTACATGGGGAGCCGACCATGAGGTACCCGTACCAATGTCGCCATAAGTATCACTTCTTTTGGTAGAGACGATGGTCGCGCCTGGCGCTCCCAAATCAATACTCGTCAGCCCATAACCTGAACCCTCTACCTTGTCGTCCATGCGGTTGGTATTCGTCACGGTAAGTAGAAAATCGCTAGGACAAGAAGTTGGCATATCTCCCACCTCATCTACATTCACATTATCATTGGCCGTAGAGCCTACACTGAGGATTCCTACTTGCCCCAAAGAATCGTACATGCTTCCCCAAATGGGAAAATCCTCGCAGCGGGCAAAGTTGATTCCTGCTGAATAATTGGTGACCACGACAAAAGCACCCTCTTCGCCATTGCTCTGATTGTAGCGCTGACGCATATCATAAGCATAGCCATAAGCCTCCACAATTTCAGAAGCAAAGGTAGCTCCACTGATTAGCATTAGTTTAACCGTCCAGTTGACCCCCGTAATCCCCGTTTCATTATCTCCTTTTGCTCCAATAATTCCAGTTACCGCACATCCGTGGTTATGTAGATGATTACTATGGCTTGTTTGTTCTCGATCCCAGTGATGATCATCCAGATAATACCCACGGATGTGCGG
>JBCBDH010000694.1:0-3441 GCA_038529855.1 Bacteroidota bacterium
GTCTTCATTACTGGGGCTGGTCAGGCTCAATACCAAAACATCCTCCACGCCGCTACAGCCTTCAATAAAATAGTCAATCCCAGAGGCAAACTGTACCTCCAATTGTGGCGCTCCCCCCTGAAGTTTGCCAATAAAAACTCCTGAATCAAACTGCCCATCACCACGGTCAGCAATAGCCAATTTTAGTCGATAAGAATTACAGGGCTCAACGATCCTTTTAGCGGTCAAGCTCTTTTTAATTCCTTGAAAATCAGAAGTATGACCATCGTATTGTAAAGTTGTACTTTCTTGATTATCGCGATAATATTCCCAGTTCGTAAGGTTATTGACACTGTTGATTTGTATGGGGGTATTGCTTTGGGGCAGGACCGCAATATTTTCTTGATTGTCGATATTGGGATCGCCAGTAATGCCTGGGCCAGAAATCAAAAAGGCAAAAATATCATTAAAGCCCTGATTGACCCATTCAGGATATTCCTCAGAGCCAAAAATGTATTCAAAACTCAATTCATTGGTATTGACAAAAACGTCTAGTTCAATTACACAAGCGTCTTGAGAGCTAAAATCATCTCCAAATATGGTAGACAAATAGTCTAAATCTTCATCTCCATCCGCATAGTGATCGACCGTAGCGCCAGGGTCTGCATTAGGGCCTACGGCATTAAAAACAGAGCCTGAGGTGAGTAAAAGCCCTTGGTCCAATCCCAAATCTGTATTGTCGCCAGCCAAGAAGGTTCCCAGGGCACCGTCTGGGCAGATGATGCGATCAATGCTGACGGTGGCTTGGCTAGAGCCCAGAATATCTACAATCTCCTGCTCGCTGGCATCAGGGTCCGTATCAAATGGAAGTGTTTGTCCGCAAGGGGCGGAGGAACATTGCCAAAAACCAGAAAAGCCTTCAAAATTGACGGTTTGGTCGGAGCTGAAAGCGACGGTGAGGCAGCCACTTGAGGCTTGAACACTGTAGCAAACACCACCTCCTTCGATCGTCGAGCCACCAGAAATTTGCCCAATGACCGTTCCCGTTGCATCCATCCCATCATAGAAGGTCAACACATCCGAGGGGTCAATGTTATAGTACATCAAATTGAAGGTAATGCATTGATTATCGGGAAAGGGGGGACAGATACTAAAGGTTTGATTTTCACTGCTGCTATAGTCGCCATTGGCTCCTCCAGAATCAAACAACTGGCCAGTACAAGTGGTGGAACCAGGATCATCAATCGTAAAAATGGGTTCGATTTTATCAACACACAGTTTAAAAGCACCAGGACTGCCCGCATCATTGATGCGAATAAAATAGCGCTCTCCTGGATCCAGATCAAGCAGATTGGTTTCCAGAATATTTTCACCTGGGTCTGCTACATCGCATTTTAATAAAAATAGCGTATTAGGCGCACAAATACCTCGATAAATAGCTATTTGAGGCTGTGTAATGGCTGGTGTTGATCCATCATCCATTCCATTCACAGTGATGGTATAATCGGCAATGGTATCACTGGCCGTAAAGACAAACCAAACGTCCCGCTCTGGCTCCGTACCCGCCCAACAGTCTGGTTGATTATTCATTCCAATAGCTGAGGTGGTGGCATCTACATTGGAAAAAAAGATTGCGCTTGGGCAGTAAGGGGCGACACCCAAATCTGTTGGAGGACAGTCGTCGTTAGAAGGTTGAGCCAATAAGATAAAGGGGAAGAAAAAGACAGAAAGAGTAAATAAAGCCTTCATTCATTTAGTCGTTGCTAAGAACTTTTTTAAATACAGTTCTCAAGGTGCATAGTGTTTGAGTGACGGTCAAATGTACCAAAAAAATTGAGGTGCTAATTTGCTTTTTTTGACTAAATGCGACAGATTAAAAGTTCCAATGCAAGGCTGGTAGCTTATTCACAGTTCTTCAAGGCCTCTTGCACATCTGGCAGACGCACCGTTCCATATGCATTTCCCCACGCCTGATTGACATAATTAATGATATTGGTAATCTCCACATCCGTCAAGTCTTTGATCCCCGTCATGGGCTGATTATAGACCTTTCCATTGACTAAGATACTATCTTGGATTCCATAGCGAATGATGCAGGGAAGTTCCCCTTGATGCTGAATGAGATAATCCGCTTGAGCCAGCGGTGGGATCAAACTTCGCAAGCCCTGTCCAGTGTCCATATGGCAGGAAGCGCAATAATTGAGATAAAGGATTTCTCCTTGTTTGTAGGGATTGAGCTCACATTGATAATGACAAAATCCGCTGACCACTAAAAGGAGTATCAACAAGTACTTACTTCTCATTCAAGAGTAGGTTGATATCGGCCATCATGCGATCCACATCTTCTGGATCGGTTCCATTACAATGAGCCCGCACATGACGATTTTTATCAATGAGAATCAGACGGCCGCTATGGTCAAAACCCCCAGGAGCGGTTGGGTCTTCTTTGGCAACAATAAAATAGGCATCTGCCATTTCGTAGATGTCATCTTTATTACCTGTAACAAAGTGCCAGCGATCACTGCTTACTTCCATCTTATTGGCATAATCCTTTAGGACTGGAACGCTATCGTGACGGGTATCAATGGAATGAGAAAGAAAGGCGACTTCCTGATTGCCTTCAAACTTTTCGTAAAGCCGCAGCATTTGTTGTTTGACCTTTGGACAAATCGTTGGGCAGGAAGTAAAAAAGAAATCAACTACATATACCTTGTCGCTAAACGTGCTATTAGTGATGATCTGGCTATCCTGATCCAAAAAAGAAAAAGAAGGGATCTGGTAATTAGCCGTATCTGATCCATTGATACTAGGATTACCATAAAATCGCAATTCCTGGCTGGGATTAGTACTGATATTGGAGACGATGCCTGGTTGATCCACTACAGTATTGGAATCACAAGCTAACAAAGCTAATAACAGCAAAAGAGGGAGTCTTTGGATAAAAAACATGGGCAATTACTTATCTTTTTTTAGCTCAGTGATCAGTTCCTGACCATCCTTAATACTTTGGAGCATCATTTCGCTGACTTTGCTGATTTTACCTTTTTCTTCTACCAGAAGCGCCATCGCTTCTTTTTGAGGCACCTCAGGCGCTGGTTGTTTGAATTCCCGCATCCAGCTCATCATGGCTTCTGATGCATCATCCAGTGCTTTAATTTGCTCTTTGGCTTTCTTAATCTGCTCTTCCTTCAGCGGCGGTTCTGCCTCTGTCATTCCCCTCAACTGCCGTTTGATGCGATTGATATCACTCATTTTAGGCATGACCTCATCGTGAATATTCATCACCTCCTCATAAAGCTTAGCTCGATCAATTCGAGGGTCTTTGGTGATCGCAATTACGTGACCGCTGTTCTCTTCTTCAGCTGATTGATGCTGATTATTAGACTCATTAGCTTGACAGGCATAGAGCAAAACTAGCAGCAGGAATATTGGCAGATTTCGATAGTACATATAAGGCGTTAT
>JBCBDH010000695.1:0-3399 GCA_038529855.1 Bacteroidota bacterium
TTCAGATCTCAGCGCCCCGATTTGTTTAAAGCAGCCATCTGCGCTGTACCCCTACTCGATATGATTCGCTACCACAAATTCTTGATTGCGCGTTACTGGATTCCAGAATATGGCGATCCGGAAAAGCCAGAAGATTTTCGCAATATTCTAACCTATTCTCCTTACCACAATGTCCGCGCTGGTCTCAATATGCCGACAACGATGGTCATTGCCGGAGAAAATGATACCCGTGTCGATCCATTGCATGCCAAGAAATTTGTAGCCGCATTGCAAAATAATCCAGGTCAGATCAATCCCATTATGTTGTACATGGATTATGATAGTGGCCATGGCTCTGGTAAATCCACAGAGAAAACCATCACTGATTTGGAAGCCCAATATCGCTTTGTGATGAATCAACTCGGTATGGAATAAGGAATCAGTATAGGACGGTAATTTGTCCTTTCATCACCTGCATTCCTGGCTGGTACAAGGTTCGAAAACGCGCCACATAAGTATAAACCTCTGGTGCGACCAATCGGCCCTTGTGCCAGCCATCCCACTCATCCTCCATACTGTCCCCCTGAAAAACCAGCTTCCCCCAACGATCAAAGACCTGCCATTCAATAGTTGATATTCCGATCCCTACGAATCGAAAGACATCGTTTTTGCCATCGTAATTAGGCGTAAAGGCATTGGGTGCAAATAGGCGATGCTCTGGTCTAACACAAAGTGCTAGCTCCTTTTCAGAAGTACAGCCTCCTTCATTGGTGATGTGAAGTCGGACGATATAAGTGCCTGTATCGGGAAAACTATGCGTCAAGAAATTGCCGAGCTGATAGGGAACCGTTTGGCTACTATCACCAAAATCCCAAAAACCCCATTCGCCACCCACACTATAATCTAATATTTCTACCTCTGGATCAAGACTGGATATGCAATCATCATTTGGCGAAAAACCAAAATTGGCAGTAATCGGATCAAAACCGGGTAGGGATACTTCTGCTGTAGTCAAACAACCAGTCCTTAGATTCTCAATACGCACATCATAATCGGTGGGATAACTGTCTATTCGAGGACCATAAGTGGGTGGGTCGGTTGACCAGGTGTAGTCAAATTCATCTCCATTCGGTAAAGCACTAATGATGGCAAAAGTCGTATCCTCAAAACAAACCCTGGGACCAGTGATGTAAGAATGCTGGATTTCGGGATGAACAAATACCTGGATTTGTCCAGTGACTGGATCGGAGCAGCCGTCGCTTAAGATTACGGTATAAATGGTTGTGCTCAATGGGGAGACCATCTGCACTTTCCCAAAGCCAAGCTCCTGGTCCCAATGATAACTCAAAACAGTCGTTAGACTATTTCCACCGGTCCCTTCTACCAGGAGGCTTGTGCTTTGTCCATAACAAATCGTATCGATTGGTATGGGAATCGCTAATTGAAGTGGCCTGCCAACCTCTATTTCGATCTGATCCTCTTCGTAGCAGTCGCCACTTCCTACACTATAACTTAAGGTATGAATACCAGGGCCTGCTTGAGCTGGGTTAAAGGCAGTGATGGGCTCGCCATCCAGAAAAAGCTGTTCGAGATCTGGGTCTTCAATGATCAAGATGGCACTGTCTTTAAAACAATAATAATCGGCCAGTGTATCCAAGTTGGCTTCCAATTTGGGCGTCACTCGAATAAGCGCTGCTGCTCGACAACCCATCATGGTCTCAAAAAAGACTTCATGCTCCCCAACTCCCGCCAATTTGGGATCAAATATCCCTGCCATTGGATTCACAATGCCTGGACCCGACCATTCGCCAGGGCTTAGGTCTACACGCAGACTAATCGGCCCTTCTTCCTCACAAAGAATTTCATCCGCTGGTTGAGGAGCAGGAAAAACCTCTACATACAAACTATCCGAACAGGTATTGGCCGTATAAATCAATAAATGAATACCGATCCCTGCCAGGGCTGGATCAAAAATCCAAGTGCTCATCGGCCCCTCTTGTGGAAGCCCCACTACACCAGGCCCTTCCCAATCTCCATCATTAGGCACTGTACCCACTGTATTTTCATTCAATTCAAAAGCTTCTTCATTGCTGCAAAAGGACAAGGTGTCCTGAACGGCTAGCTGAGTTTGACGAATGAATACAATACGGGTTGCGGTACAACCATTGGCCGTAAATTGAAGGGTATCATTTTGTCCATCAACCAACAAACCAGGATCGTATAGCCCTTGAATAGTGTCAATAATGCCCAGCCCCTGCCAGTTGCCACCTGTAGGTCCCCAATTGCCAGGTAAAACAAAAGGAGCCTGCGCTGGACAAGCAGAAAGATTAGGGCCAGCTCTGATCCCTTTGATGAAAATGTAAAGACTATCCGAGCAGCCATTGATTTGATAATGAAGCCAATTATCTCCTGGCTCCCCCTCGCTAGGATCAAAAAGCCCCGTCAAACTATCCAAAATACCCGCTCCCGACCAAAGCCCACCTCTAGGCAAGCCTTCCAGTTCAAAGGGGGCATCCGACTGACAAAGCGTATCGACTGGACTCAATTCAATAGGCCCAACATGTACCCACTTGCTCCCCGAACAACCATTGGGATGGCTATAAGTAAGCTCAAAACTACCGATCTCCACAGGATCAAACCAACCATCGGGCTGAATATGCGGCCCACTCCAGCTCCCACTATCTGGCAAACCACCAGAGACTAAAAATGGCGCAGTTCCTGGACAAGCCGCATCCTCTGTCCCTGGATCAAGTGGCAGTAAATTGGCAATAAGCTGATCTGTACAGCCATTGATGGGGTCAGTATAAGTGATGGTATCGGAAAGACTGCTGGCCAGCGAAGGATCGTACCAACCGCTCCCTGCCGTACTATCCACAAAACCCGCTCCTGACCAGCTTCCTCCGCTAGGCGTCGCGCTAAGCTGTACTGGATCGGCCGATTGGCAGAGATTGAGCTCCGTTTCCGTAATACTTGGACTAGGTAATGGATTGATGTCGATTTGAGTCTCGGCAGTAGCGCCAAAACCATCGCTCACAGTTACAGAATAACTGCTTGGGCCTTCTGGGCAGATTTCGGCGGCCGCGCTGTCGGGAAGTGTAGGAGTCCAGCTGTAGCTGTAAGAATTTGGGTCGCCGCCACTGGCCACGGCCATTAGCCAAGTGCATTGACCACTACAGACTGGATCATCCAACACGTTTAAATCTACCAATAGGGGGCAGTCATTGACTTGAAAAGGCTCTACTGATCGCATCAAACGAAGGATGCGACAGGAATTGGGGAGGTGTATGATAAAGTTGACTTCATAATTTCCGCTTCGATCGAGCGGAGGAGCAAAATTAAGTTGTACTTGCGTGGCGGTTCCACCATTGCAGTTGAGTGGAACGGCATTGGTAATATTAGGTAATACAGGGCCGATGATGG
>JBCBDH010000696.1:0-3411 GCA_038529855.1 Bacteroidota bacterium
GCCAGGAATGGGTGTTTCAAAAGTGGGATTTTGCTCATCAGATTGGGCTTGGACTTCCCCTTCCAGGCGACTACCTCGTTGAGCTCAAAGTCAGCAATAATTGTCAAGAAGATTCCCTTGAGCAAATCATCAGTATACAAGGACCTGAATTGATTACCATAGATACCACAGTTTGTAATGGGACTGAATTTGTTTTTAATGGCGTCCTACAAACGGAATCAGGTACTTTTTACGATACCTTACTGACGCAGGAAGGTTGTCTGTCTGTTACAGAAACCAATTTGACCTTTGAAGGCTGTGTTTGCGAATTGCAATTCCCCAATGCCTTTACCCCTAATGGCGATGGCAATAATGATACCTTTGGTCCAGCCACGGAAGACTGCATGCCTACGGTCCAAAACTACCAAATCAGTATTTTTAGTCGTTGGGGCGATTTGGTTTTTGAAAGTCGAAATGTAGATGATGCCTGGGATGGGATGGAGTTAGGAGAAGCCTTGCCTTCTGATGTTTATGTGTGGTTTGCACAATACGAGGAATTGGGAGCTGATGGGGAATTTGAGCAGCTAAAGGCCAAAGGCGATATTACCCTAATTCGTTAAGCCATGAATCTGATTCAACAAGTAAAAAACCTTGGGCCAGGCGCCATGATTGCAGCCGCATTTATTGGCCCAGGAACGGTGACCACGGCGACGATAGCGGGGGCTAGTTTTGGCTATACCCTCCTTTGGGCTATTCTTTTTTCCATTTTTGCCACCTTGATTCTTCAGGAAATGGCGGCGCGTTTGGGTTTGATAGCGGGGATGGGTATTGGGGAGGCCGTGCGGAAAAAACTGGATAGCGGCATCTGGCGTTTATTGGCTTCTGTATTGATTATTACCGCTATTCTCATTGGTAATGCTGCTTATGAGGCAGGGAATATCACTGGGGCAGTTTTGGGCTTTGATGGCTATTCCAATCGCTTTGAAGATTGGCCCTTCAATCCTTTGGTTATGTTGATTGCCTTATTGGCCTTTGTACTTTTATACAGTGGCAAATACCGTTTGATCGAGCGCTCTTTGATGCTTTTGGTCAGTATTATGGGCTTTGTCTTTTTAGTGGCTGCCTTTACATTAAAACCTGATATGGGGAAAGTCATAAAGGGTTTATTTATGCCACAGCTACCAGAGGAAGGCTTGTTGATGGTCATTGGTCTGATTGGAACAACGGTCGTTCCCTACAATTTATTTTTGCATGCTTCCTCTGTCAAAAAGCGCTGGCAGGGCGCTGAAAATTTGAGGGCTTCTCGTTGGGATACCATCATTTCAGTGGTCTTTGGCGGGATCATCACCATGGCCATTATGCTGACGGCTACTATGGCTTTTGAGGGGATTGATAAAGAGGTAAATAGTGCAGCAGATTTGGCTCTACAGCTGCGACCCATGTTGGGCGAATGGGCCAGAATATTTATTGCCTTTGGATTTTTGGCAGCGGGCTTGTCTTCTGCCATCACGGCCCCTTTGGCCGCTTCTTTTGCCACCTCTGAAATCTTGGGATGGGAGCAAGACATGAAAGACCGCAAGTTCCGATTGGTTTGGATCTTTGTTTTAATGATTGGTTTGCTCTTTTCCTGTCTGGGTTTTCGCCCCACCTTGGTCATCCTGTTTGCCCAAGTTGCCAATGGCTTGTTGCTACCCATCATCGCAGCATTTTTACTTTGGGTGATGAACGATCGAGCGATCATGGGCCAATATGCCAATAAGCTTTGGGTGAATATATTGGGTGGCTTGGTTATCTTGATTACCCTAATGCTTGGGCTAAAAAGTATTCTATCAGCAACAAATCTGATCTAAATATGAATAGCAACAGTATAGATATCAATTGCGATATGGGAGAAAGCTATGGTCGATTCAAAGTAGGCAATGACGAGGCCCTGTTTCCCTGGATCAGCTCTTGTAATATTGCCTGTGGCTTTCATGGAGGGGATCCCTGGCATATTGAGCAAACCATTAAAAGTGCCTTAAAACACAATCTGCGTATTGGTGCCCATCCTTCTTATCCTGATTTGGCAGGTTTTGGTAGACGGGCTATGCAAATTGTACCCTCTGAACTCAAATCCATCATCAAATATCAAATCGCTGCGGTAAAGGGACTGACAGAGAGCTTAGGGGGCAGCTTGACCTATGTCAAACCACATGGTGCTTTGTACAATACAGCAGCGAAAACGGAGACAGAAGCCACAGTCATTATGGAAGCCATACGAGAAATCGACGATTCGCTTTTGTTGATGGGTCTGGCTGGTAGCCCAATCGAGCAATGGGCCAAAGATCACAAGATTCCATTTATCGCTGAAGCCTTTGCGGATAGACAATACACACCTGAAGGCCGCTTAATGTCCCGTCAATTATCGGGCGCCCTTATCCAAGACCCCCTACAAGCTGCCCAACAAGTGATGGATATCGCTACCAATCAAAAAGTGCAAACAGCAAATGGTAGCTATATTCCCTTAAAAGCCCAAAGTATTTGTATCCATGGTGATAATCCCGCCGCCCTGGAGATTTTAAAACAAATACATGCCTCATTTGCCTCTGCGCAATGGGCGATAAAGCCCCACCAGAAATGATGCGCTTGCTTCCTTTTGGCGACCGAGCTTTAGTACTCAATTTCGAACAGCGCATCAGCCCAGCTATTCATCAACAAGTAAGCCATTGGCTACAAAAAATTGAACAAGCTAATTTAGTAGGTATCCAGTACTGCCTGCCTGCTTATTGCTCCATTACCATTGTCTACGATCCATTGCTCACCCATTTTGAAAAGCTCAGCCAAGCCATCCAAAATCTGGAAGCACCCACCTCCGCTAAAGAAAATAAAGGCATATCTTGGCGCATTCCCGTTTGTTATGAAGCTGATTTTGCACCTGACCTCGACAACCTCAACAGACAAACGGGCCTTTCCACAGCTGAGATTATCAGATACCATACGACTCCCATTTACGATATTTATATGATGGGTTTTTTGCCAGGTTTTGCCTATATGGGCATTCTCCCTCCTGCGCTTTACTGCAAACGAAAAGCCCAACCACGACTAGAGGTGCCTGCTGGAGCCGTAGCCTTGGCTGCCCAGCAAACGGGGATTTATCCCTCAAAAGGGCCCGGGGGCTGGCAGTGGATTGGTCAGACCCCCGTATCTTTATTACTGTCCCACAGCGATCGACCCTTTTTATTTCAGGCGGGCGATCGCGTACAATTTCATCCCATTTCTAAAAGGGAATACAAGGTCTTAGCCGCACAAATTCGACTTCCTCATTTTGATGTACAAGCGCTTTATGCCTAAATCATTCTACCTACATATCCTTAAAGCTGGGCTCCAAAGTACACTCCAAGATAAGGGGCGATTGGGCTATCAGGCTTATGGGGTGCCAATTGCTGGGGCGAT
>JBCBDH010000697.1:0-3405 GCA_038529855.1 Bacteroidota bacterium
GTTGGTCTTGGTCTTTACCTTGAAACGAGCGGCTTCTTGTGCTTCATCGTATTTGGACATATTTCCACCAATGGTTACGTCTTTGTAGATCATAATTGTCCACTCAGATGGATCGGGAATACTGTAGATGGCATAAGTACCAGCAGGTACTTCTTTTCCTTCGAGCTTGACGTCATCGCTAAAAGTAATTTTCGTGGCGGCATTGGCTCCTGTACGCCAGGGCATTCCCCACTTTTCAACATCGACAAAGAGTTCGCGACCTTTCACGCTTGGGCGGGAGTATTCGATAGTTACATCGGTTAGTCCAACCTGTTGTTCTACTTTACTAAATGGACTGGGCGCAGGGGTATTGATTTGTGCGCTTAACTGGCTGGTACCAAAAAGGACGGCCAGTGATAACATACATGCGTAAAGCATTATTTTCTTCATGGTGAACATGGTTTTACTTATTAAATTATATTCGCATCAAAAGTAATATTTTTAATGTGCTTTAAATCAATTATCGCTTTGAATTAACAAATCGTTAAAAAGTAAAAAGCCAGGCTTTGTCGTGGCGAGACCACTCATCCAGCTAATTAGGTCTTTTCTTTGAAGTATTAAGGGGGATGGGGTATCGCAATGTAATGTTGGTTTTCCCGTTCTGCTTGTATGTTTCGTCTATTCTTTCCGTTTTTTCTGCTTCTATGGATTTGCCCCCTTATCGCCCAACAATCATTGAGTGGGCAGGTGACGGATGTGAAGGGAGAGCCCTTGGCCTTTGTTAATGTTTTGGTGGATGGGCATCCTGCAAATGGAGGGACGACGGATATCAATGGGTATTTTGACTTATCTGTTGAAAAAATGCCCGATAGTTTGGTCTTTAGTTATGTGGGCTATCGGCCTTTGGCTTATCCGCTTAGCACCAATGACTTAGCTAATGAAATTCAGGTCCAGTTGGTCCGACAGCAAACGGACTTGACGGAGGTCGTCGTCGTCGCTGGAGAAAATCCAGCTCATCGAATTATCCGCCGTGCACTAGCCAATAGGGATCGCCACAATCCTGATCAGCAGAAGGCTTATCAATGCAAGACCTATAATAAGCTCATTGTCGATATCGTCGCCAATGAGGAGGAGTTGGAAGCCTTTAATCAACAAGCAGATGGACTGCTCAAACGCCTTCGCACCAAACGCTATAATAATGTCCGCGATTTTCATCAGAAAAATGATTTGGAACATTTCTTTTTGTCGGAAACCATAAGTGAAAAGGCCTTTCGCTATCCAGAGGATAGACAGGAGGTTATCATCAAAAATCAGGTGTCGGGTTTGAAAGACCCCCATTTTGTATCGCTAGCCAATGATATTCAACCCTTTGCTTTTGCTGCGGATCAATTGGACATTGCAGGGAAAGTCTTTCTCAATCCCATCAATCCAGGCAGCACAAAGCAGTATTTCTTTAGCTTGGAAGATACTTTATACCAATCGCTGGATACGGTCTTTTTGATTTCTTTCCGCCCTCGCAAAGGGAAGCGTTTTGAAGGACTTAAAGGGGTATTGTACATTCATACACGGGGCTATGCCCTCCAATATGTACTGGCGGAGCCTGCGGATAAAGGATTGGGAGAGATTCGCATTGAGCAGAAGTATCAATTGCTGGAAGGGGATCGCTGGTTTCCCGAACAACTTAATTTTGAACTCTTTTTCCCTCAATACCCTGATAAATTGATGGGGATGCGCATGAAGGGGCAAAGCTATATTTACGAGGTCCAATTGGATCAAAGTACTGATTTTAAGACGAGAAATGAGGCTTATGTCCTCCGCCCTGAAGCCAACAGCCGTTCTGATTCTATCTGGCAGGCCCTTCGCCCAAGACCGCTAAGTAGCGAGGAGCAACAAACCTATCGCGTCATTGATTCGCTCGGGCAAAAAGTGCGTTTGGAAAATAAGATTCGATTATTGGAATCTTTAATCACTGGTCGCTATGAGATGGGAAAAATTGATCTGGCCGTTCATCGAATCTTGCGTTTTAATGATTATGAAGGCAGTCGCCTGGGCTTGGGTTTTTATACCAATGATCAACTTCATCCCCGCTTATCGCTAGGGGCTTATGTCGGTTATGGTTTTCAGGATAGTACCTGGAAGTACGGTGGACAATTGGATTGGCAAATTTGGCCCAAAAAAGACCTCAACCTAAGATTGGCTTATCAGGATGATATTCGAGAAACCGCAAGTCCCCGCTGGTTTTTTAGAGATGATTTGGTTCAGCGGGCTTTTTTTGCCGATCAAATGGACCACATTCAGCAGTGGTCTTTAGCTTTGGATGGCCCACTATCTAGATTTTCTCAATTCTCCATAGGCCTTTTTCGACAATCTGAAAAGGCCCTTTACGATTATCGCTTCGAAGCCAACGAAGACCCTGGTCAGGCTTTTGACTACCTCAGTTTTCAATTGGCCTGGCGATGGGCTTATGGGGAGCGATTTGTGCGAATGGGAATAGCTAAAATACGCTCTGGAACCAGCTATCCCATTCTGGAAGTCAACTACACCAAGGGTTTAATGACCAAATACGGAGGCGACTACTCCTTTGACCGAATCAATTTGGCCCTACACCAAGCATTTCGAGTGAGGGCCCTTGGGCAATTCTCCTGGCGCTTGGAAGGCGGCTATGTATCTCCTGATGTTCCTTATTCCCGCCTCTTTGCCAGCAGCGGTATCGGTCGAGATTTCGATGTTTTTGTACTCACAGATAATTTCCAAGTCACTTCTCCCTATGAGTTTGTCTCCGATCGTTATGTCCACCTTTTTCTCCATCACCGCTTCCTCAGCCCCTTGTACCGTAGCAAATGGAGTCAGCCAAAGTTTGGCCTGGCCTATCACCTGGGCTTTGGCGATCTCACCAATCCCAATCTCCACGGCCTCATCGACTTTCAAACGATGGAGCGAGGCTATATGGAAAGTGGTTTGATGTTGGAGGATGTGCTTCGCATTCCCTATCTCAATTTGGCTTATATCGGCCTGGGCCTAGCTGCTTTTTATCGTCATGGCGCTTATGCAGCGGCTGAACCAAGTGATAATTTAGCCATTCGAATGAGTTTGAATTTTTCGCTGTGAGACCACCTGCGGGTAGCCTCTCGGAGTGAATTGGCTCACTCCGAGAATAGCGCGTATGCCTGCTGCGAGACCGCTACGCTGCGTGTCGAATTAAACTAAGCTTACAATACTTCGCAAGCTATTTTAGATCACTAGCCTTTAATAAATAAGAATGATTATTGGGGAATCAATTTTTTATACGTTCTCTTTCAGTAGTTGATAAAAGATAATGATTTACTGGCTTTCTTGCATTGTCTGACCCTTCCCGCAACTGTCCTTTAGTATTGCACTAAGTCAAAAGATACAAACATTAAGAAACTACAGATATATAAGGTTACT
>JBCBDH010000698.1:0-3403 GCA_038529855.1 Bacteroidota bacterium
CCCTTTCCTCACAAGGCATTCTTACGGCGCTCTACGCAGGACTAAAAGGGGGAAAAGCCATTGAGGCACAGCTAAATGGCCATGTGGAAGCCCTTCAACAATACAGTGAAAATATCGAAAACATCTATCGGCATTTCCTCATCAATCGACTGCGCTATTATCAACTCGAACAGCGCTGGCCTGATGCGCCTTTTTGGAAAGTAAGACAAGAGCAGGAATTGGCCGTCGTATAAATCTCTCTAATCTCAATAAACTACCTTATGAAAAAAGACGAAATTGTCAGTGTGAAAATTTACCCAGGCATTGGTGTGGCCAGGGTTGGAAATAGTCCAAATGGCTACTTTATAGGCCCTGAGGCCCCAGGAATCATCATCGGACAAGATAATCCAAAATTCAATTTTAAAGATGCGCAGAAAAGGATCAAAAGACAGGCTGCTCGCTTTAGGCTATATGGCTATAATGAAGCGGGAGAAGTGGTGCGCGAAATTCATATGGGCCAGCGTGGTGTGAATGTTGAATGGTCGGTTCACGTGGCTAATAAAAAAGCCAGTTGGTATGTATTTAATAATTCTATGGACCTTCCTAGCAACATTGCTATGGATGCAGAACGGCGCAATAAAAAGGTCTTGGGTAAGGATCGCAATAAGTTAATTATAGATCCAGGAAAGCAGTCAATTAGTGGAAAGAAGGCTGACGCGGTAACCTTAGAGGCGCCATTTGAAGCCAGTGGTTTCAAGGAGCAAGTATATCTGGGAGAATTGCGTACAGATGAGAAAGGGCGTTTGCTATTCCTAGGTGGTCACGGTCGCTCCGCCTCTCCCGTTCCCTCCAATCCCATTGACAATTTTTCTAATAATGATGGTTGGCATGATGATGTATCTGATGGGCCTGTCACAGCTACCGTCAAGATAGGCCGCAAGACCTATGAGGCTGAACCCGCTTGGGCTGTTTGCGCTCCGCCCAATTATGCACCAGGGATTACGCCAATCATCACCCTTTGGGATTTGATCCGCGAGACCAATAATGCACCTGGTTTGAAGGAAGCGATGGAGCGCCCTGATTTTGTCAATGACATCTACCCTATCCTCAAGCGCTTTTCTATGATGCAATGGGTCGCCGCTAATGTCGATCTATTGGCGGGTTGGAAATCAGAGCTCGACTTTTTGGATATGGAATATGTCAGCCTATTGGCCGATAACAACGAGAAAAACAAAAAAGCAGCAGCAGCCAGGGTCGCCCTATTCAAACTATTCCGCAATCCCAATTACAAAAGCTACCAACCTGATAAACTCCCCGTCATGTTGGGAGATGGTGTAGATTATCCAGACAATCCGCGTTCGCTACTTGCCCTACTCCCCTCTCAATACGAGATGCTTCGCCAGTGGAGCAAGGGTAACTTCAGCAATCGAGGCTGGCGTAGAAAGATCAAAGCACCCGCCATTCCACTGGAAAACTATCCGCTTCAAAGACAACCTGAGGTATTGGATCGCGGGAGCTTGGAACCCCTGCTTGGCGGTGCCTTCCACCCTGGTATTGAGCTGACTTGGCCCATGCGCCAAAGCCGTCTTTATAGCGATTCCTTCCGCCTCAAAACCTATGATCCCAAGCAAGCCACTGAGGAAGACTTTGGGCCACTGCTCACCCCTGAGGTGTGTATGAGCGAAGCGGGTCCATTGGCCAATAATACGCCTGGTGATTTAACGCGCTGGATGGGGGTACCCTGGCAGTCTGATGCAGCGAGTTGTCAGGATGTGTATGTTCCTAAAGATTTCCCACTACCCGTTTGGTGGCCTGCGATTTTGCCGATCGACGTATTACCCGCCTTTAATTACGAGCAGTTGATGAACCGACGTTTGCCAGATGCCCAACGCAGTAAATTCTTTGGTGCTCGACGAGGCTGGGACCGCGGCGTTGGGGATGTGGGCTACCATGCCGCAGGAGGGTATACGGAAGCCATGATCCATATGGTGAACGACTGGAAAGATTTGGGCTTCATTGTGGAGCGCCCTGGCCCAAGGGATGCGCGTAAACAGGACTTGCCCAAAGAAATTTATGTAGAAACAGAAAGACAAGACTTACAATCCTAAATAGACTTGTATCAAGGGGCTTGGGGGTTCAACCCATCGCCCTTTGATCAATGAGCGAAAACTTGGAAAGATCGGCTGGAAAAGTCGGTCTTTTTTTATACTTAGCTTGAAGGCGACTTTTTGGCCGCTTTGTATTAGAACAAATCCTCAGTTAGTTGGTACTCTAAAGTAATTAAGCGTTTCAAGCTTAGCTATTTATTCATCTCGATAAACTAAACTATCATGACAACGAAAAACATCTTAAACAAAGCCCTAAGAATTATTCCCGCTGTTATTTTGCTACAAACTTTATTTTTCAAATTTACCGCTGCTCCTGAGTCAGTCGCCATTTTCACTCAATTGGGGGCGGAGCCCTATGGCCGTATTGGCTCTGGTGTTATTGAACTCATCGCTGCCATTTTGCTCTTTATTCCTCGCTATGCTTGGCTTGGGGCAGCTGTTGCCTTTGGTACCATTAGCGGAGCGATTCTTTCGCATCTTTTTGTATTAGGTATAGAGGTAGATGGCGATGGTGGAACACTCTTCATGCTGGCTATTGTCGTCTTCATAACAAGTGCTATAGTTCTTTGGCAAGAACGCTATGATATTCCGATCCCTTTTGTTAGAAAGATGTTCTCCTAACATAAAAGTGCCCCAATTGGGGATCAAACCTAATAACTACTATGTATACCTCAAAATTAGTTCACGGCCTCGTCTTGGCCACCATCGTGTTGCTTTCCGCTTGCATTGGTACGGATCTCGTGGATGAACCACTAGGAAATGACCAATCAAGAGTAGAATTGTCTAATGATCAAGTTAGTCTGATTATTGATGAAAGTCAGCAATTGCTCGTGCAGTATTTCAATTTCGAAGGAGAGGAAAGCAATACGCTTTTCACTTGGACCAGTGCCAATACCAGTGTTGCTACTGTCGATGAAGACGGTTTGGTTCAGGCTGTTGCTTCTGGACAGACCTTTATTTATGCGATTGCAGAGGATCAAAACCAAGATTCTGTAAAGGTAACGGTTGTGGCGGATGCCAATGCTGTGGCAGAAGTAGCCATTTCTGGTAGTAACAGTCCACTCAATGAAGGGGAAAGCATTCAACTAAGCGCGACTGCCAATAATTTAGACGGCAATGAAATCACCAATCCAGATATTTCCTGGAATAGCAGTCAGCCTTCCGTTGCATCTGTCGATGACAATGGTTTGGTCACTGCAATAGGGCCTGGTAGTACTGACATCACTGCTACTGCAGATGGCATTAGTAGTTTGCCCTTCACGGTCAGCGTTTTGGGATCGGAATATCATAGCGTTCTTGCCAAAGAACTATAGCAC
>JBCBDH010000699.1:0-3400 GCA_038529855.1 Bacteroidota bacterium
ATTGCCTTTTGGGTGGATATTTAGGGAAAATTTACGGTACGGACGATGAGTGCTGTAGCCTTCTGGAAGGTTGTTGATATGTACGTAAGTGATGAAAAGCGATTACAGGTCGCCAGGTGTGTGTATCCCATCATAGGTAAATATACAAATTAAGTGCTTTGTGGCAGAAAATAATTTGCACTGGCTTTCGCATAATTGTTGGCGTGGAGGCAGCGCTCAGTATCAGAATCCAGCAAAATGTATGAAAAGCAATCAAGAAATGAGTACTTTGGGCTAATGAATTCAAATGCAGATCATCTGTACGATGTCCTTATCGTTGGTGCTGGCCCTGCGGGTTGTGCTTGTGCTTATAAATTGGCGGGCAAGGGTTTGAAAATTGCCTTGATTGATAAAGATCGCTTTCCACGCGATAAGATTTGCGGGGATGCCGTCAGCCCAGATGTGGTGAATCAGCTTTCTCGAATAGACCCTGAGCTAGGCGCTCATTTTCAGCAATTTAGAGAAAAGAAAGCCACCAGCGGCATTCGCTTTTTTGCCCCCAATACCCAACACCTCGATATCGTCTTCAATAATTTTAAATATCCCAATGCCAAAGGATACATCATCAAACGACTCGACTTTGACGACTTTCTCTTCCAACAGGTCAGCCGTTTTAGCGATATTGACATCTATCAAGAACACAAAGTAGCCGATATCCAAAGAGCAGAAGACCATCTCCTCTTACACACCAAACAAAGGGTCTTTCGGGCTAAGGTCATCGTTGGGGCTGATGGGGCTTATTCTGTCGTCAACAAACAGCTATCCGACAACACCATAGATAAAGAACACTACAGCGCGGGCCTCAGACAGTATTATGAAAATGTCAAAGGCTTTCACGAAAACAGCTACATTGAACTCCATTTTTACAAGGAAATCCTGCCTGGCTATTTCTGGATTTTCCCATTGGAAAACAACCGAGCCAATGTAGGACTAGGTATGCTATCCAGCGAAGTCATCAAAAGAGACATCAATCTCAAAAAGCAATTGGACCACATCATCCAAAACCATCCCAATGTAAAAGATCGCTTTAAAGAAGCCAAGCCATTAGAATCGGTCAAAGGTTTTGGGCTACCAATGGGCTCTAAAAGAAGAAGCTGCTCTGGCGATCGCTTTTTGCTCTTGGGCGATGCCGCCAGCCTGATCGATCCCTTCTCAGGGGAAGGCATAGGTATGGCCATTCGAAGCGCCCGACTAGCTGCCGACCACCTGCTAGAGGCTTTCAAAATCAATCGTTTTGATGCGGCCTATAATCTACAATACGATGAAGCCGTCTATTCCAAAATGTGGTTTGAACTCTCCTTTGGCAGAACCCTTCAGCGATTGATGCAACATCCTTCAGCTTTCAATCTGATGATGAAAATCGCCCATAAAAGCAGCTCCTTTCAATCCATGCTCACCTATATCTTAGACAATCGAGATTTTAGCTGGGCTAATTTCAATCCCTTCAAGTCCTTAAAGCGAAGAGCCAAGCAAAACTAAACTTGGCGAAAGCCCGACGAATATCTATGGAAAGCATCATCAAGGCTCTACTAGACCTCACAGAAGCAGAATACAATAGCTTAAGCGAAATGGCGAACATTCGACATATTCCCAAGCACGATTTTTTGATCCGAGAAGGGGCGCTGGTTCCCAAAATATTTTTTTTAGATAGTGGTGCCATCAGGGCCTATCGCTATGTGGATGGAATAGATTACACCCATTTCTTTTTCTCGGATCAAAAAATCGTGCTTGGGAATATGTCGAATGTTCGCCATTTCGCTTAAGCTATTGTATTCTGCTTCTGTGAGGTCTAGTAGAGCCTTGATGATGCTTTCCATAGATATTCGTCGGGCTTTCGCCAAGTTTAGTTTTGCTTGGCTCTTCGCTTTAAGGACTTGAAGGGATTGAAATTAGCCCAGCTAAAATCTCGATTGTCTAAGATATAGGTGAGCATGGATTGAAAGGAGCTGCTTTTATGGGCGATTTTCATCATCAGATTGAAAGCTGAAGGATGTTGCATCAATCGCTGAAGGGTTCTGCCAAAGGAGAGTTCAAACCACATTTTGGAATAGACGGCTTCATCGTATTGTAGATTATAGGCCGCATCAAAACGATTGATTTTGAAAGCCTCTAGCAGGTGGTCGGCAGCTAGTCGGGCGCTTCGAATGGCCATACCTATGCCTTCCCCTGAGAAGGGATCGATCAGGCTGGCGGCATCGCCCAAGAGCAAAAAGCGATCGCCAGAGCAGCTTCTTCTTTTAGAGCCCATTGGTAGCCCAAAACCTTTGACCGATTCTAATGGCTTGGCTTCTTTAAAGCGATCTTTTACATTGGGATGGTTTTGGATGATGTGGTCCAATTGCTTTTTGAGATTGATGTCTCTTTTGATGACTTCGCTGGATAGCATACCTAGTCCTACATTGGCTCGGTTGTTTTCCAATGGGAAAATCCAGAAATAGCCAGGCAGGATTTCCTTGTAAAAATGGAGTTCAATGTAGCTGTTTTCGTGAAAGCCTTTGACATTTTCATAATACTGTCTGAGGCCCGCGCTGTAGTGTTCTTTATCTATGGTGTTGTCGGATAGCTGTTTGTTGACGACAGAATAAGCCCCATCAGCCCCAACGATGACCTTAGCCCGAAAGACCCTTTGTTTGGTGTGTAAGAGGAGATGGTCTTCTGCTCTTTGGATATCGGCTACTTTGTGTTCTTGATAGATGTCAATATCGCTAAAACGGCTGACCTGTTGGAAGAGAAAGTCGTCAAAGTCGAGTCGTTTGATGATGTATCCTTTGGCATTGGGATATTTAAAATTATTGAAGACGATATCGAGGTGTTGGGTATTGGGGGCAAAAAAGCGAATGCCGCTGGTGGCTTTCTTTTCTCTAAATTGCTGAAAATGAGCGCCTAGCTCAGGGTCTATTCGAGAAAGCTGATTCACCACATCTGGGCTGACGGCATCCCCGCAAATCTTATCGCGTGGAAAGCGATCTTTATCAATCAAGGCAATTTTCAAACCCTTGCCCGCCAATTTATAAGCACAAGCACAACCCGCAGGGCCAGCACCAACGATAAGGACATCGTACAGATGATCTGCATTTGAATTCATTAGCCCAAAGTACTCATTTCTTGATTGCTTTTCATACATTTTGCTGGATTCTGATACTGAGCGCTGCCTCCACGCCAACAATTATGCGAAAGCCAGTGCAAATTATTTTCTGCCACAAAGCACTTAATTTGTATATTTACCTATGATGGGATACACACACCTGGCGACCTGTAATCGCTTTTCATCACTTACGTACATATCAACAACCTTCCAGAAGGCTACAGCACTCATCGTCCGTACCGTAAATTTTCCCTAAATATCCACCCAAAAGGCAAT